>NZ_JAYXIH010000060.1:0-17764 GCF_036016755.1 Aurantimonas sp. A3-2-R12
AACCCTCCTGCAATCGTCGCAGAAGAAAAATAGGTGGCCGACTTTTACGCCGCCCGAAGCGGGACTATCCCGCCGCTACCGTGGACTAATTTTGCACCGCCGCTCTCAGTCGGTGCCGAGATGATGAGGCGACGGTTGACATGCAGCGCCAGTACGAGGCCCGCGAGGCCGCACTCCTGCAGGACCTTCAACCAAGCCAGCAATCGACCGGAAATAACTCGCTCGATGCAAGGGCATGTCCGTCCGGATCATGATGCGGTCGTCTTGGATGCTGCCGAGGCTTTCGCTTTGGTGGCTGTGGACCTTCTTATTGATCGCAGCATTCCCTGGTGGATCGCCTCTTTCTCAAGCGATCGCTTTTGCTGCCTCTCGGCTGCGATTGACTTCTTTCCTGTGCCATCCCATCCTTGCACCCATCCGAGGGGTGCGCCGATAGGCGCTGAGATGGCGGTAGCGCCGAACCCTTGAACCTGATCCGGGTCATGCCGGCGTAGGAACGGGATTTGGACGCTTCAGCTTCATCAAGCCAGCTTTCGGTGCGGACGGATGTTCGTGCCGGGCATCCGGGCTTCGGGCTAGGCGGCATGGCCACCGGGATTGGCTGCGGTCGTGCGGTGCCCTGCCGCCTTGGCGACAGGGCGATGCCGGGGCGCGTGCGCAAGGGTCGCGGCGGATGAGCCGCATTCTGACGACGCTTTTCGCCGGGACGCTGGCCGTGCTCGTCCTCTGGCAGCTTTCGATCCTCATCCTCTCGCCACCGCACTTCATGCTGCCGGCGCCGCTCGACGTGTTCGCGACGCTGATCGACCGGCATGCCTTCCTTCTCCACCACGCCGGCATCACCCTCTTGGAGATCGTCCTCGGGCTGATCTTCGGGACGCTTGCGGGGATCGTCATCGCGCTGGCGGTCACGTCGCTGCCCGGCATGATGCAGGTCGTCTGGCCGGTGATCCTGGTGCTTCAGGCGCTGCCGGTCTTCGCGATCGCGCCGCTCCTCGTGCTCTGGTTCGGCTTCGGTCTCGCCTCCAAGGTGGTGATGGCCGGCCTCATCATCTTCTTTCCGGTGGCTTCCGCCTTTGCCGATGGCCTGCGCCGGACGGACCCGACGTTGCTGGAGGCCGCGGCGCTCTCGGGCGCCGACCGCTGGCAGATCTTGCGCCTGATTCGGATTCCGCTGGCGCTGCCCGGGCTCATTACCGGTTTACGCGTGGCCGCCCCGCTCGCTCCGCTCGGAGCGGTCATCGGCGAATGGGTGGGCGCCTCGGGAGGCCTCGGCTTCATCATGCTCCAGGCAAACGCTCGTATGCAGACCGACATCCTCTTTGCCGCGCTCCTCATCCTCGCGGTGTTGACGCTCGCCCTCCGGTTCCTCGTCGACGAACTCGCGGGGCTGCTCGTGCCCTGGGCGAAGGAGTCCTGAGCCCCATGCGAATATCTCGAAAGGAACTCCCGATGTTTAGAAGCCTAGCTGTTGCCACGAGCCTCATTCTGGCGCCCTTCGCCACCGTCTCCCAGGCACAGGAGCAGGGTGCGAGCCCGGAAAGGCTGACGGTGCTTCTGGAATGGTTCGTCAATCCCGACCATGCGCCGCTGGTCGTTGCCCAGGAACTCGGCTTCTTCGAGGATCTCGGCCTCGAGGTCGAACTGCTCGCCCCGTCCGATCCATCGGCGCCGCCGCGCCTGGTCGCCGCGAGCCAAGCCGAGATCGCCATCCACTACCAGCCGAACCTTTATCTCGACCACGCGGCGGGACTGCCGCTGAAGCGCTTCGGGACGCTGGTCGAGACGCCGCTGAACACCGTGACGGTGCTCGCCGACGGCGAGATCGAGAGCCTCGCCGATCTCAAGGGCAAGCGGGTCGGCTTCTCCGTCTCCGGCTTCGAGGACGTGATGCTCGGCCGCATGCTCGCCTCCGAAGGGGTCTCGGCAGAGGACATCGAGCTCGTCAACGTCAACTTCGCCCTGACCGCCTCGCTGATCGCCGGCCAAGTCGACGCCACGATCGGCGGCTTTCGCAATTTCGAGCCGACGCAGATGCGGCTTGCGGGGACCGAGGCGCGCTCGTTCTTTCCCGAGGAGCACGGCGTGCCGGCCTATGACGAGCTCATCTACATCACGCATGACGACCTCGTCGGCGACGACCGGCTGCCGCGCTTCCTGGAAGCGGTGGAGAAGGGCGCGATCCATCTGACCAACCATCCCGAGGAATCCTGGCAGCTCTTCGTCGAGGCCTATCCCGACCTTGACGACGAGCTGAACCGGCAGGCCTGGATCGACACGCTGCCACGCTTCGCCAAGCGCCCCGCCGCGCTCGACCGGGGCCGCTACGAGCGCTTCGGCGCGTTCCTGGCGGAGGCGGGACTGATCGAGGCCGCACCTGCGGTGGACGATCTGGCGGTGGTCGTCTGGTGACGGTCCATCCTGTCATCGAGGCGGCTGCGCGGCTGCTGGGCGAGGTGCGGGAGCGCCGCCCGAAGGTGCACTGCCTGACCAACAGCGTCGTGCAGAAGTTCACCGCCGACGGGCTCTCGGCGCTCGGCGCCGTTCCGTCCATGACGTCGAGTCTCGACGAGGTGGCCGATTTCGCGCGCCAGGCCGACGCGCTCCTCGTCAATCTCGGCACGCTCGATCCCGGTCGGCGCGAGGCGATCATGCTCGGGCTCGACACGTTCGAGACGACGGGCCGGCCCTGGGCGCTCGATCCCGTCCACTGCGAGCTCTCGCCGCTCCGGCTCGCCTTCGCGCGCCAGCTCCTTGCGCGCGGACCCGCGGTGACGCGCGGCAATGCCAAGGAGATCGCGGTTCTCGGCGAGGCGCCGCCCGGCACGATCGTCATCCAGACCGGGGCTTCCGATCTCGTCCGGCTTGCAGGCCGCGAGCTCGCTATTCGCAACGGTCATCCGCTGATGGCCGCGGTGACGGGGACGGGCTGCCTCTCTGGCGCGCTCATCGCCTCGTTTCTCGCGCTCGGGCAGGACCGGCTGACGGGCGCTGCAAGTGCGCTGCTCTTCCTCGGCGTCGCGGCCGAGATCGCGGCCGAGACCGCGCGCGGGCCCGGCACATTCGCCGCGGCGCTGCTCGATGCCGTCGCCAATGCGACGCCGGCGGACGTCATGGAACGGGGGAGGGTCGACGATGGCGCAGCTTGACTATCGCCTGAACCCGATCGTCGACGCGGGCGCCCTGCCTGGCGCCGATCTGCCGGCTCTGGCCCGCGAAGCGGCGCTGGGCGGCGCGACGCTGATCCAGTATCGCGACAAGCAAGCCTCGACGAGGCTGATGGTGGAGCGCGCAACGGCCATCCGCGTGGCTCTTGCAGGAACAGGCGTTCCCTTCGTCGTCAACGACCGGCTCGACGTCGCTTTGGCCTCGGGCGCCGACGGCGTCCATCTCGGACGGGACGACATGCGCCCCGAGGAGGCGCGCCGGCTCTGCCGCCCGGCGGCGATCATCGGCCTGACGGTGAAGAACGAGGCCGATGCGCGCGCCGCCGCCGCCGCTCCGATCGACTACGCCTGCGTCGGCGGCGTGTTCGCGACGCTGTCGAAGGACAATCCCGATCCGCCCGTCGGCCTCGAGGGCCTGTCGCGCCTCGTCGCGATCATCCGCGAGAGCCGGCCGGACCTGCCGGTCGGGGCGATCGCGGGCATCGAGCTTGCACAGGTTCCGCAGGTGATCGCGGCGGGGGCGGACGGGGTCGCGGCCATCTCCGCGATCTTCGAGACCGGCGATCCGCGGACTGCGGCACAGGCGTTTCGAGCGACCGTCGACGAAGCACTGAAGGGACGAGGATCATGACCGCCATCGCGCTGACCATCGCGGGCTCCGACAGCAGCGGCGGCGCCGGCATCCAGGCCGACCTCAAGACCTTCTCGGCCCTCGGTGTCTACGGGGCGAGCGTCATCACCGCCGTCACGGCGCAGAACACGCGTGGCGTCAGCGCGATCGAGACGCTGTCGCCGGCGATCGTCACGGCGCAGATCGACGCCGTGCTGTCGGACCTCAAGGTCGGCGCCGTCAAGATCGGCATGGCCTCCAACAAGGCCGTGATCGAGGCGATCGCCTCGGCGCTGCTGCGCCATGGCCGAACGGCGGTGCTGGATCCGGTCATGATCGCGACCTCCGGCGATCGCCTCCTGGAGGAGGACGCGGTCGCCGCGCTGAGGCGGGAACTGGTGCCGCTCGCCATGCTGGTGACGCCGAACCTGCCGGAAGCAGCCCTCCTGTCCGGATCGCCCATCGCCGAGGATGAAGCGACAATGGCGCGCCAGGCCGAGCGGATCATGGAGGCTGGCGCGCGTGCGGTCCTCATCAAGGGAGGGCATCTGAAGGGGCAGGAGAGCGTCGATCTCCTCTTCGACGGCGCGGCGGTCCATCGCTTTGCCGCGCGCCGTGTGACGACGACGCATGATCACGGCACCGGCTGCACGCTCGCAGCCGCCATCACCGCGCGACTTGCCAAAGGCGATGCGCTCGGCGACGCGGTCGCCTTCGCCAAGGAGTATCTCACGCAAGCGCTGGTTCGGGCGGACGAGCTCGATGTCGGGCAGGGGCGCGGCCCCGTCCATCATTTCCACCACTGGTGGCCGTCAGCTTAGGCCGCCGATGACCCGCTTGCCTCGCATGATTGCAACGAACGCCCTCGCCGGCCAGAGCCTGGCGTTGCGTCTCGCGACATGGCTGGAGCGGCTTTGCGGGCTGCTCGTCGGCGTCCTGCTCGCCGGGCTGCTCGGCGTCGTGCTCGCGGCCGTGGCGGCCCGCTATCTCTTCGGCTCCTCCATCGTCGGGGCCGAGGAACTGGCGCTGTGGCTGCATGTTGCGCTGGTCTTCGCCGGGCTGCCGCTGGTTTCCAACGGCGCGCTCGCCATGCGGCTCGACATCCTCGCCGGCCGGCTCGGGCGGCGAGGGCAGCTCGCCTGCGAGATCTTCGGCGACGCCGTCGTCGTCCACGCCTGCCTCGTCTTCCTGTTCGGGGCGAGAACGGTGATCGAGGAGATCGGCGGCGTCTCGACCGTCCTGGGCGCCCCCGAAGGCTGGCGCTTCGTCCCGGTCCTCTTCGGCGCCGGCGCCGCGGTGCTGCTCGGATGGCTGCGCGCCTGGGGACACGGGCGGGCGATCGCCGGAACGCTGGCGCTCCTGCTCGGCATCGGCCTCTATCTCGTCGCGAGCTTCAGTGCCTTCGAGCCGCTGGCAAGGCCGAGCGTCCTCGCCGGCGGCTTCGCCCTATTCGCGCTGCTGATCGGCGCGCCCTTGCCGCATTCGCTGATCGCCGCGGCCTCGCTCGCCATTCCCTTCGGTGCGCTCCTGCCGGAAGCCGCCATCGTGCAGAACAGCGTCGCGGGGATCGGCCGCTTCCTGCTGCTGGCGATCCCGTTCTTTCTCCTGGCCGGCGCCCTGATGACCGCCGGCGGCCTTGCCGAGCGCCTCGTCGCGCTGGCGGCGACCCTCGTCGGGCATCGTCGCGGCGGCATGGCGCAGACGACGCTCGTCACCAACCTGATGATCTCGGGCATGTCCGGCTCCTCGATCGCGGACGCCGCCTTCGGCGCCAAGGTCCTCGCGCCGGCGCTGGTGCAAAGCGGCTACCGGCCGGAGAGGGCGGCGGCGATCGTGGCGGCGACGTCCATTCTTCCCAACATCGTTCCTCCCTCGATCGCCTTCCTGATCCTGGCGGCCGCAACCGATCTTTCGGTCGGCTCGCTCTTTGCCGGCGGCCTCGCGGCGGGGTTCCTCATCTGCCTTGCGCTGGCGCTGGCGCTGTATCTGCTCTCCGGTTCCGTGCCTGGGGGAGCGAAGGCGGGGCAGGGTGCGCGCCGCAAGGCACTCCTTCGCGCCATGCCGGTCATCGGTCTTGCCCTCGTCATCCTCTTCGGCATCCGCTTCGGCGTGGTGACGACGACGGAGGCGGCCGGGCTTGCGGCGCTCTACGCGCTCCTCGTCGCCCTCTTCATCCGGAGAGGTGCCGGGGCCGGGACGCTGGCCGCAACCTTCGCCGAGGCAGGGCGCGAGGCGGCAGCCGTCGGCCTCCTGATCGGCACCGCTGCCCCCTTCGTCTTCATGCTGGCGGTGGACGGGCTGCCGCGCCTCGTCGTGGACCTCTTCGCCGGTGTCAGTGAGCCGCTGGCCGTGCTCCTCCTCGCCAATCTCGTCCTCCTCGTCGCCGACGAGCGCGCCTCTATGGAACAGGCGATCGCGGCCGGGGCCGAAATCGTCCAGCCCGCCGACCGCCAGGAATGGGTGGAGAGCGCCCGCACCGTCTGGGACGCCTTCGCCGACCAGCTCGGCGGAATGCAGCGCATCAAGGCGATCCGCGCTGAGGCGGCGCCTTAAGGCGGGGGCAGGATGTGCTCGTCCTAACAAACGGCATGAAGCCCATGCGACGCCATGAGCGCGCTTTGCTCGATCTCAGGAACACCTAAGGAGAGCGGCTGACGATCCGTTTAGTCTGGACCACCATCTCCGAACGATCCAAGAAGCCGAGCGCGGCCGGGGAAGCTTTGAGCCAGCGCTGGACGGCTTGCGCTGGTTGTCCGGGCCCGCAACCAGCTCAAATTGAATCCCATATTCCGCGTCGTAGAAGCGTGGGTTGCTCAGTGCAATTGGATGCAGTGGGCGGCTCAAACCTAACCATAATCCTGGGCCCACAACCTGTCCCTACTGAAAATTAGATCCGGACTAAGGAATTGTGCAGGCCACCGAGATGGGGAACGAATTGAAGCTGGCCTTGCCATTGGATTGGTCTGCGAAGCGGCGCATCTTTGTTCAATGAAAGATGCGTGCGGGTGCCGTTGTAATAGTCAGCGTAGGCGGTTAGCACGCGGCGGAGATGCACTTCGCCGAAGACGATGAGGTGGTCCAGGCACTCTCTGCGAACGGACCCGATCAGCCGTTCGACATAGGCGTTTTGCCATGGCGACCTGGGAGCCGTGGGGCGATCCCTGATACCCATGGCCCTGATCCGGCGCTTGAACACCGCTCCGTAGGCGCCATCACGATCGCGAACAAGGAAATCTGGCGCCGATTCCCAAGGTAAAGGCTTCGGAGATCTGGCGCGCGATCCAGTTGGCCGTTGGATTGGCGGTGACAGCAACATGAGCTAAGCGACGCCGGTCGTGGCGCAGGATGACCAAGCCAAACAGCAATTTGAAGGCTGCGGTAGGAACCACGACGAAATCGATCGACGCGATGCCCTCGGCGTGATTCCGAAGAAAGGTCTTCCAAGCTTGCGAAGGTGGGCGACTGTGCTTGATCATGTATTTCGCGACGGTCGACTGCGCCACCTCGATCCCGACCTTCAAGAGCTCGCCGTGAATCCGTGGCGCGCCCCACAGGGGATTGGCCAGGCTGACTTCGCGGATCAGGTCTCTGATTTCATTGGGGATCCCCGGCCGACCGGGCCGATGTCGGGACTCCCAGCGCCAGAACGCCTTGAAGCCACGCCGATGCCACCGCACCACCGTCTCAGGCTGGACAATGACGATCGAGTTCAGAACGCCCGGCCACAGCCGATAGAGCCAAACGAACAGGAGCCGATCTCCGCGTTGGAGCCGTAGACGCCGTGGCACCGAACGGCGCAGCACGGCCACTTGGTGCCGCAAGGCCAGATTCTCAGATTCCAGCCGCCTGCGCGACTTGAGCAGCAAGATTAGTTTCCACCACAGTGCTCTGGCCAGCCCGATCATCGATCGAGATCATGTCACGGTCCGCCGAGTCGAAGCGAATCTCATACGGATAGGTTTTTCGGTAGCGACAAGTGAAAGATCGGGCCCGGCAGCCGCTGTTTGGCAAGCAGCCGCATGTCTTCCAAATTGTTGCAGGACTGAAGTCGCCGGAACATGCGGGCAAAGTCTCCTTTAGGCGTTTGATCCTGTGCTTTGACGGTGCGATCTTTTCAGTGGAATGAAGGGAGGCACCATGCGCCCAGCACGGAGAAGGCTTTCAGGTCCACTTGTGCGACCGGCGGTGGTCAGCACGTTCGAGATGGGCGCGGAGCGGCTGTAGGTCATGGCTCCGTCGCCAATGATTTACGCCGCCAGTTGATAAGGCCTCCCTCCAGGATCACGGCAATCTGCTTGTCGGTGAGGTTGTGTCTGGTGCAAATCGAGTCCTTGCCTTCGACCTCAAGGCTGACGTCGTCGCCTGCCTTGAGCGTTCGATGCAGGTCGCGCACAACGAGGACGTCGCCTTGGTCAAGGCGCTCGTAGTCGCCCGTGTCGGCGAAAACAAGCGGCAGCACGCCGTAATTGACCAAATTCTGGCGATGGATGCGCGCGAAGCTTTTGACCAGCACAATCCTCAGGCCGAGATTGCGGGGTGCGATGGCCGCATGCTCGCGCGACGATCCCTGGCCGTAATTTTCACCCGCGATCACGGCATGTCCGGTGCTGCCGCGCACCGCGCGCGCTCGCTCCAGATAGGTCCTGTCGATACGCTCGAACGAGAAGTCGTCGATCTTCTGGATGTTCGACCGGTAAGGCAGCACCCTCGCGCCCGCCGGCATGATCTCGTCGGTCGAGACGTCGTCGCCCATCTTGAGGATCACCGGCAGCCCGAACGTGTCAGGCAGCGGGTCGAACTCGGGAAGCGACTTGATGTTCGGACCCTTGATCAATTCGACGGAACGCGACTCCTCCGGCGGCGGTGGTGCATCGAGCATCGCCATTGTCACGATAGTCTTCTCCGGATGCCTAAATCGCGGGCTGGGCATATCGAGTGATCGGGGATCGGTGATCTTGCCCGTAAGCGCCGAGGCGGCGGCGGTCTCGGGGGAGCACAGGAAAACCGAATCTTCCCTGGTCCCCGACCGGCCCGGAAAGTTGCGCGGCGTCGTCCGCAGCGAGTTGCGCCCGATTGCAGGCGCCTGACCCATGCCGATGCAACCGTTGCAGCCGGCCTGATGTATCCGCGCGCCGGCGGCCACCAGGGCGCCAAGCCGGCCGTCGGCGATCAGCATTTCCAGGAGTTGTCGAGAGGTGGGGTTGATGTCGAAGGAGATCACAGGCGGGACGGTCTTTCCGCGCACGATCTCCGCCACCACGGCAAAGTCCCGCCAGCCCGGATTGGCCGACGATCCGATATAAGCTTGGTAGATCTCTTCGCCCGCGATCTCGCTGACCGGCACCACGTTGCCCGGACTCGACGGTTTGGCGATCAGGGGTTCGAGACGGGACAGGTCAATCTCGTCGTGATGATCGTAGGCACAGCCGTCATCGGCCGCGAACTCGACCCAGTCCTCGTCCCTTCCCTCGCTGGCGAGGAAGCGCCTGACTTCTTCATCGGACGGGAAAACCGTGGTGGTCGCGCCAAGCTCGGCACCCATATTGGCGATCACATGCCGATCCATCGCGCTGAGGCCCGCCAGGCCCGGGCCATAGTATTCGATGATCTTGCCGACGCCGCCCGAGACTCCATGGCGGCGCAGCATCTCCAGGATCACATCCTTGGCGCTGACCCAGTCGGGCAGTTCGCCCACGAGCCTGACGCCGAAGATCTCGGGCATGGCCGTCGGAAAGGGCTCGCCCGACATGGCAAGCGCCACGTCGAGGCCGCCGGCCCCAATCGCCAACATGCCGAGCGCCCCCGCCGCCGGCGTGTGGCTGTCGGCGCCGAGGAGAGACTTGCCGGGTCTGCCGAAGCGCTGCATGTGCACCACATGGCTGATGCCGTTGCCCGGCCGCGAGTACCAGACGCCGAAGCGCCGGCAGGCGCTTTCGAGGAAGAGATGATCGTCCGGATTCAGATTGTCGATCTGCAGCAGATTGTGATCGACATACTGGACGCTGGCCTCGGTCTTCACCCGGTCGAGCCCGATCGCTTCCAGCGACAGCATGGCTAGGGTCCCCGTTGCGTCCTGGGTCAGGGTTTGGTCGATTCTGAGCTCAATCGGGGCGCCAGGAGTCATCTCTCCGTCGACCAGATGACTCTCGATGAGTTTTTGTGTCGCGTTCTCGGGCATCAAACCTTCCTACTCACTGTTCTAAGTCGTCCATGAAGATGCTGTCCGGCGGATCCGCCTCATGCGGTCCGAGCCGAGGGTCACAGCGGAACGAGGTCGCGCAATAAGGACAGAGGATCGTGTCCGCTGCGCCCATATTAAGGTAGACGTGCGGGTGGTCCTGGGGCGCGGAAGCACCGGCACACTTGAACTCTTTAACCCCGATTCGGATCTCCGGAACGCCCCGGTCGTTCTTGAACTTCGCATACCCGTCACCCGCCATCGCGTTTTGCCAACTCGTTTTCGATGATCCCTATTTCCGCAAACTGATGTTCCAACGAACGAGCCGTCAGGGTGCCGCTGCCGACCAGCTTCCGAAGTTCCGCAAGCTTTGTCTCAAGTTCCACTGTGGTGAACTTGGCCCAGGCATTCCCCTCTTTCGCCGCTGAATCTATCTTTGGGTAGGCGCGCTGTCTTTGCGTCATACCGGGCGCACTTCGATCACTTCCGGGATGTAATGCCGCAGCATGTTTTCGATCCCGGCCTTCAGGGTGGCTGTCGAGCTTGGACAGCCCGCGCAGGAGCCCTGCATGTGCAGGTAGACCACGCCGCGCTCGAAACCATGAAACAGGATATCACCGCCGTCCTGGGCGACGGCGGGGCGCACCCGCGTATCCAGCAGCTCTTTGATCTGGGTGACCAGTTCGTCCTCATCATCCGACTCGGCATGCCCGGACGTGCGCGCATCTGCGTTCAGCAGGGGCTGTCCGGACGTGAAATGCTCCATGATCGCGCCGAGGATCGCGGGCTTGATCAGCGTCCAGTCAATGTCGTCGGCCTTGGTGACGGTGATGAAGTCACCACCAAAAAACACGCCACAAACGCCGTCCACGTCGTAAAGCAGGCTTGCCAAAGGTGAGCGGGCGGCCTCTTCCCGTGTCGAAAAGTCCGCTGTGCCGTGGTCCATCACGGCGACGCCGGGAAGGAATTTCAATGTCGCCGGATTGGGCGTCTGTTCGGTTTGGATAAACATGTTTCAAATCTCCGTAATCGATAGTTGCTCAGGGTGCGAGCGGGGATATCGCAGGGCGCCCACGTGGCTATCCACCCGTGACACTCATATGCCTCGCAACCGCCGGCGACTTGGTGCGGCGGTCTATGACGAAGTCATGGCCCTTCGGCTTGCGGGCGATCGCCTCGTCCATGGCGGCCATGAGCAGATCGTCGTTGTCGGAGGCGCGAAGAGGTGCGCGGAGGTCCGCCGCGTCCTCCTGACCGAGGCACAGGTAGAGCGTACCGGTGCAGGTGAGGCGCACACGGTTGCAGGACTCACAGAAGTTGTGAGTCAGCGGCGTAATGAAGCCGAGTCGACCGCCGGTCTCGCGAATACGAACATATCTGGCCGGCCCGCCGGTCTTGTAGTCGATGTCGTCCAGAGTCCAGCGCTCGGCGAGTTTCGCCCGCAGCAATGAAAGCGGCAGATACTGATCCGTGCGGTCTCCATCGATATCGCCGAGCGGCATGGTCTCGATCACCGTGAAATCCATGCCGCGGCCATGCGCCCATGCGATCATCTCGGGCAGTTCGTGCTCGTTCGTTCCCTTGAGCGCCACGGCATTGATCTTGACCTTGAGACCGGCTTCCTGGGCTGCGTCGATCCCGCCCAGAACCTTGTCCAGCTTGCCCCAGCGCGTGATCTTGTGGAACTTCTCGGGATCGCGTGTGTCCAGGGAGATGTTCACGCGCCTGACGCCAGCGGCGTACAGATCGCCAGCGAAGCGCGAGAGCTGCGAGCCATTGGTCGTCAGCGTGACCTCGTCGAGCGCGCCGCGCTCCACATGGCGTCCGAGGCGCCGGAACAGCCACAGGACGTTCCGGCGAACGAGTGGTTCGCCGCCGGTGAGACGCAGCTTGCGGACGCCGCGACGTACAAAGGCGGAGCACAGCTGGTCGAGCTCTTCGAGCGTGAGCAGTTCCGCCTTGGGCAAGAACGTCATGTTCTCGGCCATGCAATAGACGCAGCGAAAGTCGCAGCGATCGGTCACGGAAACACGCAGATACGTGATGGTGCGCTCGAACGGGTCGATCATGGGCCCTTCCGGACGCGACGAGATCACCGCCGGGTAAATTGGAGGGGTTGTCGGTGCCGTTTGGGCTCTATCGAAATGGGTCATCGTCTTGCCTTCTCGCCTAACGGAAGATGGGCGCTGCGTCCTCATTGGCCTTCGAAATGGAGAACGACCTCGCGGGCTCGGGGCGTCCGCCGATGCTCGAACAGGAAGATGCCCTGGTAACGGCCCAGCAGCAGTTCTCCGGCGCAGATCGGAACGGCAAGGTGCGTCTGGGTCAGTGCGCCCTTGATGTGGGCCGGCATGTCGTCGGCGCCCTCGGCGTCGTGACGGTAAAGGGCGGTGTCTTCCGGCGCCTGCGCGGCGAAGAAGTCCTCCAGATCGCGCAGCACGTCCGGGTCGTGGTTCTCCTGAATGAGGAGCGAGGCGGAGGTGTGGCGCAGATAGAGGGTCAACAGCCCCACGGTAACGGTTTGTCCTTCGAGCCAAGCCAGGATATCCCCCGTGACCTCGTGGAGCCCCTGATTCGGCGCGGTCACGGTGAGGCGATCCTGGGCGAATTTTTTGACGTGAAACAGGGCTGTCATCGCATCCATATCCGTCTTTCCTAATAGCGCGGCATGCCGGGCTCCACGAGCCGGGCCCAGGCATCGATCCCGCCGGCCAGGTTCCAGGCATTGTCAAAGCCGCAGTTGCGCAGGAAATCCGCCACCATGGCGCTGCGCACCCCGTGATGGCAGACAACGACGAGCGGGTGCCCGCGCGGCAAGGTCTCGACGCTTTGCGGAACCTCTTGCATCGGCATCGAGACGCTGTGCCCGATGCTGCAGATCGCCAGTTCGGCCGGCTCGCGGATGTCGAGAACGGTGTGGGCGGCCCCCTCGGCACGCATCCGGGCCAGGGCGTGAACATCGATATCGCAACCGGCGCTTTGCGTTTGATCCGTTCCCGCGATGTCCTTGTCCGTCCGACGCTCCGTCTGATTGAACATGTTGCAACTGTCCTTGTTCGATGAGTCCTGTGGTTTCCCAGTTACAGGTGTCGTTCGGCGATCACGCCGCTTCTTGCCCGTCGTCAGATAACGGCGCGTTATTGGTGTGCGTGTCTGTTTGGTCGCTTTCGGGTCGCGCCCGAGTGCCGGTGATCAGCCGCGCGCCGCGCTCGAAGGTGACGTAGGACCAGAGCCACTGCGTTGTGACGAGCAGCCGGTTGCGCAGGCTGATGAGGAAATAAATATGGGCAACGCCCCAAATCCACCATGCAAGCCGGCCCTTGATACGCAGACTTTTGTACACGATGACAGCCGCCTGGCGCCCGACCGTGGCGAGCTGGCCACGATCGCGGTAGTGGAAGGGCGGCGGTGCGGCCTTGCCGGCGGCCCGCGCCTTGATCGCGTCGGCCACATAGGCGCCCTGCTGCTTGGCGACAGGGGCGATGCCGGGCAGAGCTGCGCCGGCGGCATCACGGGCGAGCGCCGTGTCGCCGATGACGAAAACATCCTCCGCACCCGGTGGTTTGAGGGTTGGCCCGACCGGGACGTGACCGGCGCGATCGGCTTCCAACCCGAGCCAGTCGGCGGCCGGCGAGGCCTTGACACCGGCGGCCCAGATCACTGTAGCCGCCAACACGGTTTCGTCGCCTAGGGTGACGCCGGCCGCATCGCAATCTGTCACGGCGCACCCCAGTCGGACATCCACGCCCAGGCGGGCAAGCGCGTCGGCGGCGTAGCGAGACAGGTGCTCCGGAAAGCTCGCAAGCAGCCTAGGGCCAGCCTCGACCAGCACCACATGGGTCTTTCCGGGATCGATGGCGCGGAAGTCGGCCGCAAGCGCCTTGCGCGCCAGTTCCGCCACGGCTCCCGCCATTTCGACGCCGGTCGGTCCGCCGCCGACGATGACGATTGTCAAGAGCCGGCGGTGTTTTTCGGGGTCGCGCTCCATCTCGGCGCGCTCGAACGCCAGAAGCAGACGGCGGCGGATCTCCGTTGCGTCGTCGATCGCCTTCAGACCCGGCGCGTAGGCGGCCCAGTTGTCGTTACCGAAATAGCCGTGCGCCGCGCCGGTCGCGAGCACGAGAATGTCGTAGCCGATCTCGCGATCGCCCAAGATGACACATTTGCGGGCTCGATCGACGCCGGTGACGTCGCCGAGCAGGACGCGGGTGTTCTTCTGCCGACGGACGAGCCGGCGAATGGGCCAGGCGATGTCCGCCGGCGACAGCCCCGCCGTAGCCACCTGATAGAGCAGCGGCTGGAAGAGATGGTGATTCTCGCGGTCGATCAGCGTGACGTCTACGGACGCTTTGGCGAGGTTCCTGGCGGCCGTAAGTCCACCGAAGCCGGCGCCGACAATGACCACGCGAGGTCGTCGGTCCTCGACCTTGCGGTCTGACGCCAAGTGCGTCTGGTCTTGCTTCGCGGGCGCCGTGAAAAAAGAGGTCATGCGACGTCATCCGTCTCTGTGGCTTCGGCGGCGGCGCGCCAGAATGCGACGGCCGCATCGAACTCTGCCGCGTAAAACGCCGGGGCCCCCGGTCCCGAAGGATCGCCGCCGAAGCGCCCAAGCCGCTGCGCGGTATTGAAAAAGCCCGGCGCCGGCAATCCGCCCCGCGCCTTGCTGACCACGAGCGCCGCAATCAATGGGCGGCCCGCGGCGGCATCCTCCGCCATGAGGTATTCGAGTGCGACCGTGACCTGATGGATCGTGTTCGGCGGCGTCAGGTCCAAGGCCTTGGCGAGCGCTTGATAGGTGATTGGAGTGGCCTGCCCGGCGATTCGGCAAAGATGCGTCCGGACTCGCGAAGTCAGCGCGCTAGTCGCGGTCGTGGCGGCATTGTCGGGCATCACGACGCGTCCCTCGCCAAGTCGAGCAGACTGAACGGATCCTTCGCGCGGGCCGGCTTGCCGGCCGGTACGGGATCCTCGACAAGCGTCTCGTCGGCTTCCACCACCACGCGCCATACGCGGGCGCGATAGCGGAAGGTGAGGCGCATCCGACCCGCGTCCTCGTCGAGCCCGGTCTCAGCGACGCTGGTGACGAGGCCCTTGGCCATTTTGTCTTTCAGAGCCTCAGCGGAGAGACCGAGCTTGGGTGCCAGAGCCTCGGCATCGATGGTGACATCACCGTCGACGATACTGAGGATTTCCGGGGAAAGCTCGGCCATCTCTACACGGCTCCGACGCCGGGGGGCCGTGGGGGCACGGCCTTGCCGGTGGCGAAGTTGATGCAGAGCTCGTCCAGCTCCTCTTCAATGAGCGGCTCTTTCAAAAATCCGCATGCATAGGGCGCCAGCCCTTCCTGGCAACATCCGTCGCCTTCAAAATGCGCGCAATTTTCGCAGGTGCCGAAGGGGGGCTTGCCTGTCTCCGAGGCCAGGTGGCCCAGCATGCGCTGAATACCGTTGGAAAATTGGCCGCGGACGCCGGGGGGGAGAGCGTCCGCGGCCCGCGCCAGGGCTTCGAGGGGGTCTTTGGCGAGCATGGCCCTGGCCTTGTCCGCGAGGTCCAATCGGACGCTGCGGCCATCGGTATCGGATCGGGTCTGTAGCAGATAGCCCTGCGCAACCAGGCTCTTGATCGCCTGGGAGGCCGTCCCTCTGGTCGTGCCGTGAAACGCGGCGAAGGCCGATGGTGTTCGGGAAAAGCGATTGGCGCGCGCGAAGTATCTGAGCACGGCCCATTGGCCCGGCGTCAGCCCCTCGACGAGACCGTCTCCGGACGCGATACGCCCAAGATGGACGACCAACTCAGCGATGACGCGACTGTCCATTTCAGCCTCCTTCTGCCTGCCCCTCATCCTCGCAGGGTCATATAATAGCGATTCCCAACTATATTGACAAGATGGTAGTTTGGAATCCATACTAAACTGGTTCGATTTCGATACTAAGTGGCACCAGTGAAGCGGAGGTGGAGACAAGATGCAAATCAGCAGCAGCGCCTATATGGGTGTCGAGACCTTGGTGCGCCTGGCAGCGCAGAGGGGAGACACTTTCTGTACGACGCAAGGCCTCGCCGACTGGATCAACCGATCCGTGTCGTACACGGAAACCCTCATGGCGCGGCTGCGCATAGCTGGCCTGGTCAGGGCGAGACATGGCCCCGGTGGCGGCTACACCCTCGCCAGACCTGCCCACCGGATCACCGTGGCCGAAGTCTTTCAGGCCTTCGACGAGCCGCATGACTGGCCCCACCGTCCCCTGAACGCCGTCACGCTCGAACCCGAGGCGATCCAGATTCTTCATGGCACGGACCTTCTGTGGGAGTCGCTCAAAGCCACATCCTGCTGGTCCTGGATCAGATATCGCTGGCCGATATTGCGCGGGAGAGCGCCGGTGAATTGAGCAGCGACGAAGCCGAACCCGCCGCCGCCATGGAGCCGCACACGGAGTCGATGAGCGTGCACTGATCGCAGTGTCAGTCCGCACCAAAACGCCGGCCGGGTCATTCCTGCCGGCATTGTCAACAATGAGGCCCAAAAAGGAGGAAGGATATGACGACAAAGCAGGCGCTTGAGCAGATTGGCGCCACTCTTGCCGCCAACGACGTAGTGCTGTTCATGAAGGGCACGCCCGACGCCCCCCAATGCGGGTTTTCGGCCGCCGTGACCAAGGTCCTGTCTCAGCTCGGCGTGCCGTTCACGCCTGTGAACGTTCTTGAAGACGACGCGCTGCGCCAGGGCATCAAGGACCATGCGAATTGGCCGACGATCCCGCAGCTCTACGTCAAGGGTGAATTGATTGGCGGCTGCGACATCGTTCGCGAAATGCACAAGAGCGGTGAACTGCGGCCGCTGCTGCAGGACAAAGGCGTGACCCTGTCGGGATAGGGGAAAGTGGTATGTACCAAGATTTAGCCGCACAGGCGCTCACGGCACAAATTGGTGTTGAGACAGACGAAGACCGGCAGGGGTCGGCCTTTCGACCCCTTTTGCTGACGGCCGATCCGGACACAGGTCCGGCTGCGAGAACTGCACTGGTATTCTTCCCTGTCGTGCTGCGCGGTGACGGTGGTCCTGTCATCCCGTTCGGCAGATACGATCTTATGCTGCCCGAATACACATCATGGTCTTGGGGCAAGGCGCCTCGCCAGGCGGTGTTGGTGAGCCGGGACGGCGGAGCGCACATCGTTTTATCTACGCAGCAGTTGGACGCCTTCACGCAAGACCCCGACGTCGAAATCATCTGAGATGGTACAGCTCCGCCTCCCGGCCGATTCAAGGGTGACCGCCGGCCGCATCTGGCCGCAACCGATCGGCGCCGCGAGAACCAAGACTTTCAAAGTGTATCGCTGGAATCCGGATGACGGCCGGAATCCGCGCATAGACACCTACGAGGTGGATATCGACACCTGTGGGCCGATGGTTTTGGACGCGCTGATCAAGATCAAGAACGAGATCGATTCGACCCTGACCTTCCGCCGCTCGTGCCGCGAGGGCATCTGCGGTTCCTGTGCATTCAATATCGACGGCACCAACACGCTGGCCTGTATTAAGCCGATCGCCGAGATCAGAAAGGCTGTGAAGGTCTACCCGTTGCCGCATATGCCGGTGATCAAGGACTTGGTGCCCGATTTGACCCACGCCCTTGCGCAATACGCGTCGATCGAACCCTGGCTCAAGACGGTCACACCCTTGCCCGAGCGGGAGCGGCTGCAAAGTCCGGAGGACCGTGCCAGGCTCGACTATCGAGCGGCGACTAGCCTGAGCGGTTCCGCGACAACTACGATAAGCGGTCGGTCTCCGGCTTTGTGAGGGCGTAGCCCGAT
>NZ_JAYXIH010000061.1:0-16095 GCF_036016755.1 Aurantimonas sp. A3-2-R12
CCGGCGGTCCGAAGCGAGCCAGCGCCTCCTCCACGGCCTCAATGCAAAAGTCAGCATGCAGCGTGATCGACAGGCGCCAGGTCAGGACGCGACGGCTGAACCAGTCGACGACTGCGGCGAGATAGACGAAGCCCCGGGCCATGGGGATGTAAGTGATGTCCATCGCCCAGACCTGATTGGGTCGCGTCACCGGCAGCTTTCGCAGGAGATAAGGGTAGATCTTGTGGCCGGGCGCCGGCTTCGAGGTGTTCGGCTTTCGGTAGATCGCCTCGATGCCCATTCGCTTCATCAGCGTCGCGACGTGAAGACGGCCGACGATGATCCCTTCACCGGCGAGGAGATCGCGGAGCATACGGCTTCCGGCGAATGGATACTCCAGATGCAGTTCGTCGATCCGGCGCATCAGCGTGAGGTCATTGTCGCAGACACCTCGCGGTTCGTAATAAACGGCGCCGCGGCTGATGCCGAGTTCGCGAGCCTGGGCGGCGGTCGGCAGATCATGAGACCGGTCGATCATCGCTTTGCGCTCGCCAACAGTCCGGCCTTGTCGAGCGCTTTCTCGGGCTTGCGACCCCTCAAAACTAAAAAATCGTTGGCCAGCGTCAGCTCTCCGATCTTCGCGTGAAGCGTCTTCACGTCCACCGCAGGCGTGGCCGCAGACGAACGCGCCGGTCCGAAAACCGCGCGCGCTCCTTCTAGAAGCTGCGAGCGCCATTGCGTAATCTGGTTCGGATGCACGTCGAATTGCTGCGCCAACTCGGCCACGGTCTTCTCACCGCGCATGGCCGCGAGCGCGACCTTGGCCTTGAAGGCAGGGCTGTGGTTCCGCCTGGGTCTCTTGCTCATCGTCTCTCCTGATCTCGGCCATCCTGGCCGCCTTCAGGCAGACAATCCACTCAGCACCCTGTCCAATTTTCCCGAGCCACCTCTCTGGCCACCACTCGATCGTCCCGCCACGCCGGGTCGGCGGCAATTTGGACATCCGGGATCTTGCCGCCGGCACGGTTCTGTACCTGCCGGTCGAGGTTGCGGGCGCATTGTTCTCGGTCGGCGACACCCACGCGGCACAGGGCGACGGCGAGGTCTGCGGCACCGCCATCGAAAGCCCGATGAACACGGTGCTGACCCTCGATTTGGTCAAGGATGCGCGGCTCAAGATGCCCCGCTTCACGACGCCCGGACCGGTCACCCGTCATCTGGACGCCAAGGGCTACGAGGTGACGACAGGGATCGGCTCCGACCTGATGGAGGGAGCGAAAGCCGCCGTCTCGCAGATGGTCGATCTGCTGGCCGGGCGTTACCAGATCGATCCGGTGGACGCGTATATGCTGGTCTCGACCTGCGGCGACCTGCGGATCTCGGAGATCGTCGACATGCCCAACTGGGTCGTCTCCTTCTACTTCCCGCGTTGCGTCTTCGAATGATTTTCGCGGGGCGGCATGAACGGTCCGGGGCGTTCTTCGCCCCGACCGGTATGAAGATGGGCGGGGCGGCGCCTACGGCACCGGTGCTGACCGTCGATGGGTTAACCGTCGTGGTGGGCGGCGAGGGCGGTCCACGGCCTGTCGTATCGGAGCTCGCCTTCACGCTCGGTCGCGGCGAAACGCTATGCATCGCCGGGGAATCCGGTTCGGGCAAGTCGATGACGGCGCTGGCAATCATGGGGCTCCTGCCCAAGCCAGGGGCGCGCATCGAGGCCGGCACGATCCGGTTCGGCGACACCGACCTGGCCACGCTGGACGAAGCAGCGATGCGGCGCGTACGCGGCGACCGGATTGCGATGATCTTCCAGGAACCGATGACCTCCCTCAACCCGGTGCTGACCATCGGCCGGCAACTGGTCGAGGCGATCGAGGCGCATGAACGGGTCTCGCGCGTGCAGGCGCGGCGCCGGGCGATTGAAGCGCTGACGGCGGTACGCATCACGGAAGCAGCCAGCCGCATGACCCAGCATCCGCACGAGTTGTCGGGCGGCATGCGGCAACGCGTGATGATCGCCATGGCGCTGGCACTGCGGCCCGACGTGCTCATCGCCGACGAGCCGACGACCGCGCTCGACGTCACCGTGCAGGGCGAGGTGCTCGAGCTGCTGCGCCAGCTCCAACGCGATCTTGGCACGGCGATCATCCTGATCACCCACGACATGGGAGTGGTCGCCGAAATGGCGGACCGCGTCATCGTCCTGCGCGAGGGTCGTATGGTGGAAGCGGGCGCGGCGGAGGCGATCTTCGCCAATCCACAGGCCGCCTATACGAAGGAACTGCTGGCAGCAGTTCCCCGGATCGGCGGCGGGGCCGGGCGTGTCGTGACGCGGCCCACAAGCAACGCCGCAGCGCCTTCGGTGGTCTCAGTGCGCGATCTCACTGTCCATTTTGACCTTCACGGGGGCTTTCTCGGTCGGGTCGACCGCCGGGTTCACGCGGTGGAGGGCGTTTCCTTCGAGGTCGGCGCGGGCGAGACGCTGTCGCTGGTCGGCGAATCGGGCTGCGGCAAGTCGACTACTGCCAAGGCCCTGGCCGGACTGGTGCCCTACGGCGGCGACATCGTCGTCGGCGGACGCAATATGGCAGGTCTCGCCCGCCAGGACGCCAAGGCGATGCGTCGCGATATCCAGATGATCTTCCAGGATCCCTTCGCTTCGCTCGATCCGCGCATGACCGTCGGCGACCTTGTGGCGGAGCCGATGGTGATCCACGGGATCGCGACGGGCGCGGAACGCCGTGAGCGAGTCGCCGGCTTGTTCGAACGCGTCGGGCTGTCGCCGGATCAGATGAGCCGCTATGCGCACGAGTTCTCGGGGGGCCAGCGCCAACGCATCTGCATTGCCCGAGCGCTAGCGCTGCGGCCGAAGCTGATCGTCGCCGACGAAAGCGTCTCCGCACTCGACGTCTCGGTGCAGGCGCGTGTGCTCGAACTTCTGCGCGAATTGCAGGCCGACTTCGGCATCGCGTATCTGTTCATTTCCCATGACATGGCAGTGGTCGAGAACATCTCCGACCGTGTCGCGGTCATGTATCTCGGCCAGATCGTCGAGACCGGGACTCGCGATCAGATTTTCTCCAACCCACGACATCCCTATACGCGTCGGCTGATCGAAGCAGTCCCGGTGCCGGATCCGACGCGGCGGCGGCCGCATTTTCCACGCCTCGACCAGGAGATCCCGAGCCCCGTGAGGAAGCTGGGCGATGCGCCGGCGCGATTGGTGCTGATCGATCGCGGCGCCGGCCATCTGGTGGCGGCATGAGCCAGGCCAGACATGGGCCTCCCGTCGTGCGGACGCCTCGACGACCGGACCCGAGCACCGATCGGCGGACACAGCTCCGCAATGAGGAATTCGACGCCGTTTGATGAACGAAACGGATGATCCAATCGTTCAGGAAAAGGCGACCTGGCTCGTCTCTGTCGCACCAGTCGAGTGGTGACGGTCGCCGCATGTGCAACTGTTGAAACCATGTTCGCAACAGCTGCCGCAGCATTCGCGCATTGCTTCGCGCAAGGCCCTGCGTGCCCGGTGCAGGCGGACTCTCGCGTTTCCCGGCGCGATGCCGAGATTCGCCACGGCATTTTCGCGGGGCTCGTCCGACAAATCGACCCGTCGCAGAATCTCCGCATAGTCCGGCCGCAACGCGGGGAGGAGTTCTCGGAAACATTCGCAAGGGATATCTTCGAGATCGATTTCATCAGGATTTTCACCCAGCGTGATCTGCTCCCGCACATAGCTGCCTTCCCGGCGTCGCCGCGCGGCCTCACGTCGGTAGTAATCCGTCAGAACCGACCGCAGCACCGTATACAGATAGGCGATGACGCTTTCACTCTTTCTGAGGTTGCCGCTGCTGCCGATGACGCGCAGGCAAAAGTTCTGAAGCACGTCCTCCGCCGTATCCCTGTCTCCGAGGCGGCGCAGGAGATAGCGCAGAAACTCGCCACGATGATCAGCCAGGGCCGCAGCGACGACCGGCATTACCGGCATCTGAGCATCATTGGGCAGAGCCGGCTTCACATTGGGTGCGAGAATTCGGTGATCCGACGTGACCATCTTCCAAAGCCTCTCCTGATTTGCTGCTGATTTGCTGCGTCGGGAGGACATGACCGCTTTCCGCTTCAGTCCCTTCGGATCAGCGCTCAAGAAGCGATCCGGATTTCTCCTGCGGCCGGGCAGGCATTCCGAGCGCCAATTTCAGATTGATCATGCGAAGATTGCACGCGGGCGCTTTGATCTGGATCAAAACTGCCTGCCGCATCGCAAAAAAAGCAGCCCGAGGACTGTCAAAGGGTGGCGATATCCGTGGCGGTCTCCGATGCAGACGTCGCCGAAGCCCGTCGACGGTTGATTACGTCTGCTGCGGCTCGCGCCTGCCGCCGCCTGAAACTTGGAGACCAATCGGAGCATTCTGTCTGCTGGACGTCTCGGATCGCGTCCCGTGACGCGTGACCAGGCCAACTCCGAGGATGGCGAGGGCGATTCCAACGAACTGCGGCAAGCCCAGAGGCTCATCGAAAAACAGCGCGCCCATGGTGAGACCAAAGATGGGAATCAAGAAACTGAACGCGTTCGCCCGGTTGAGCGGGGCCTTCTGTAGGATCGAGAACCACAGCCAGTACACGAGCGCGGATCCGAACAGGCTGAGAACAATCAGGGCTCCGACGAATGTAAACGACCATTGGATCGATGTCGGGTCCTCCAAGCTCCAGGCCGCGATAACCAGTGGAAGGCTGCCGATCAGCATTTGAAGTCCCATCGCCATGAGAACATCGACTTCGCCCGCGATCCGCTTGATCACCACATTGCTGATCGTGATGCCGAACGCGGCCAGGATGATGTAGGCGATGCCGATCATGTAATTGGCCTGTCCGCCCGCGAAAAATTGGGGGGAGGCGATGACGAGGATCCCGACAAAGCCCAGGATCAACCCCAACTTGCCGCGCGGGGTTAGCCGCTCGTTGAGAACGAGACCCGCCAGGACGGCCGCCAAGAGCGGCTGGGTGTTGGCGATCACCGTGGCGATTCCGGGAGAGACGAACTCCGCGGCATGAAACATGCCCAGGAACCCAAGGCTGGTGGCTCCGACGCCGATGACGGCGACCATTGCCCAGACCCGCCGTCCTCTGGGCAGCGGCCGTCGTAACGCGATCGCCAGACCGGTCAGCGCCAGCCCCGCTAAAATCGCGCGTAACGCGGCGAACGTCAGGTGCGGAGCGAACTCGATGCCGATGGTAATCAGAGGATAGCAAGCCGCCCAAAGCAGCATGACGAAAATGATCTGCGCGATCGTCCTGATGGTCACTCGTTTACCATTTCATTTTGTTGTTGTTCCGATGCACGACGATTGGTCCGTGAACGATTGCCGCAAGCCGGCCCGTGTGCGCGCGATCATTGAAAGCCGGGCGACGCATCGGCGCATCGGCATGGACGGCTTCGGAAGGAGGTCTGGCGGCCGCTGCCGCGCGATCCATTCCTAGCTCATGCGTCCGAAGGCGGTTGCAAGGTCAGCATCACGAGATAAAGCAGGGCACGGCGCCCCGCCCCGAGACGGGAGGCGATCGTCCGTTCGCTGACGCCCATCTCATGGGCGATCTTGGCTGGCGGCTGATCCAGGAGTTCCGCACGACGGACCTCGGCGCAAGCGGGATCCAACAGCTCGATAAGCGTTTCGACGAACTGTCGCAGGTCGGCCTCCAAATCGGCCTCGTCGAACCCGTCCGGGTTCCCGGCGCCTCCGCTGCCGCCGCCATCGTCGTGTCGCCCGCCGATGTCCCGATTTGCCGCCGAGCGATCACCGTCCGGACCGCCGGCAGACGCGTTCTGTCGCCAATGGCACGGCAAGCGTTCCGCGATTTGATGCCCGGCTCGATCAGAATCAAATTCGTGACCACTCGCGATGTCGCTCAGGCTTGAAGCGATGGTGGTTTCTTGCGCGGGCGTTGCAGCCACGATGTCTGTTCCGAGCCGTGGTTTGGATGGATCGATGCGATTACTGGAATTTTTCATCGCAACCAAAGACGTAGACACACAGGCGGTCGTTACACGGAGCCTCAAGCCTCGTCGCTACAGGAGGCGCGACAGCGCAGCGCTCTGGTCCGGCGGTCAGCCAGACGGGACACCGGCTGTAACGCGCTCGACCCGATCTCGTCTCTGGGGTGCTGGCGCGACGCGTCCCTGGCGAAATCAGAAGGATCGGCCCTCGTCGACATACCGTCGCGCAGCTCATTCGCCCGTCCGCCACCAAACTCCGGAATATGAGACAGACCGGCGCCTTCGACCGGGGGAGACGACCATCAAAGCACGGACCGATCTGCTGCCCAGCTGCCGTCGCCGCCTTGACGAAAAGAAATTATTGGCCCTGTAGAGCAGATGATGAAATCTGATTACCAAGCAAACAGCATCACCCTCACCGGCGCCGTCTCTATGGGCACTGGCGTTATGATCGGGGCGGGAATTTTCGCGCTCACCGGGCAGATCGCGGAACTGGCGGGACCCTGGTTCCCGCTCTCCTTCATCGCCGGCGGGATCGTGACCGGGTTCAGCGCCTATACCTATGTGAAGATGTCGAACGCCTTTCCGTCCGCGGGCGGGATCGCGATGATCTTGCAGAAGGCCTACGGTCCAGGGGCCATCGCGGCCGCCGCGTCGCTGCTAATGACGCTCTCCATGGTGATCAACGAGAGCTTGGTCGCGCGGACCTTCGGCACCTACGTCCTGAGGCCGTTCGATCTGGATGCAGGCAATGTCCTTGTGCCGGTGCTCGGCGTCGGGCTGATCGTCTTCGCCTATCTGGTCAACATATCGGGCAACCGCTCCGTCGGCCTGTTCTCGGTCGTCATGGCGTTCCTGAAGATCGGCGGCATCGCGGTCTTCGGCATCGCCGCGCTCGCGGCAAGCGGATTCAGCTTCGAGCCGGCATCCGGATCGTCGGACGCTATCCCGATCGCGGGCTTCACGGCGTCGATCGCGCTGTCGATCCTCGCGTTCAAAGGCTTCACCACGATCACCAACAGCGGCGCCGAGATCGTCGATCCGCACCGCAATGTCGGTCGCACGATCGTCTTTTCCATAGCCATCTGCGTGGTGGTCTATCTGCTCGTCGCGTTCGCGGTCGGCTCCAGCCTCTCGCTCGACGAGATCGTGGCGGCCAAGGACTATTCGCTGGCCGAGGCGGCGAAGCCGGCGTTTGGTCCCTATGGCTTCTACTTCACCATCGCGCTTGCTGTCGTCGCCACCGCCTCAGGCCTGCTCGCCAGCGTTTTTGCCGTCTCGCGCATGCTGGCGATGCTGACGGAAATGGAGTTGATCCCCCACAGCCATTTCGGCATGTCTGGTCCAATCCGCGAACACACCCTGGTCTACACGGTGGTGGTAGCGGGGTTCCTGACAGTGTTCTTCGACCTCAGCCGCATCGCGTCGCTGGGCGCCTTCTTCTATCTGGTGATGGACATATTGATTCACTGGGGCGTGTTCCGCCGCCTGCGCCAGGAGATCGGCGCCAACGGCTGGGTGCTGATCGTTGCCATCTCCCTGGACGCGCTCGTGCTCGGCGTCTTCGGCGCCTTGAAACTGCAATCGGACCCGCTCATCGTGGTCATCGCTGTCGCCGCCATCGCCGCGGTTTTCGCCTATGAGCGCGTCTTCCTGTCGCGCTGGACGGCCACGGGAGACCATGGCGGTCGGCATACGCGATAGGATCGCAGCCGCCGCAATTGGTCTCCGGGGCATTTGCACCGTCGCTATGCAGCCTTGCTGGCGGAGTCGTCGCGGATCTCCGGTAAAGCCAGGTAATCCCGTGTCAGTGGGACCGCGTCCTGCTTCCTGGCGAGCTGGATCTGGAAGACAACGTGGCCACCTTGCCGAAACGCCAGTTCGCTGATGACGAGGTAGAAGCGCCACATGCGGCAAAAACGCTCGTCATAGATCTCGCGCACCCGGTCCAGTTCGGCTTCGAACCGCAGGCGCCAGGCCTGCAGGGTCTCGGCATAGTGAAGACGCCAAATCTCGATATCGGTCACGTAGAGGCCCGACCGTTCCACTTCCGCGAGCAGTTCCGACAACGCCGGGCTATACCCGCCGGGAAAGATGTATTTCGCGAGCCACGGATTGGTCGCGCTCGGTCCGTCAGCGCGGCCGATGGTGTGCAGCAGCGCGACACCGTCTTCCGACAGGCGCTGACGCAGGGTGTCAAAGAACTCCCGGTAATGCGGCACGCCGACATGCTCGAACATGCCGACCGACACGACCCGGTCGAAGCTCTCCTCGACCTGGCGGTAATCCTGCAAGCGGAACCGGACCCGATCGGCCAAACCGCTCGTCCGCGCGCGCGCTTCGGCGATTCGATGCTGTTCCCGCGAAAGCGTGACGCCCGTCACTCGGGCACCGTGGTCTCGCGCGAGTTGGAGCCCAAGTCCGCCCCAACCGCAGCCGATATCCAGGACACGTTGGCCCGGTTTCAAAAGGAGCTTGGTGGCGATGAGCGTCTTCTTGGCCTGCTGCGCCGCTTCCAGATTGTCGCCCGGATGCCGGAAATACCCGCATGAATACTGTCGGTCGGCATCCAGAATAAGGTCGTAGAGCGCTCCGGACAGGTCGTAGTGATGCGCCACATTGCGCCGCGCGCGCTCGGCGGGATTGAATTGCGCCAGGTTCCGGGACAATTGCCGAAGGCGTGCGAGCCACCGATAATGCCAAACGTCGGGCTGCTGAGCCAGATTGATCAGCAGCAGCTCGATCAGGCCGTATATGTCGTCACCGTCGACGGTCAGCGCTCCGTCCATATAGGCCTCGCCGAGGACGAGATCCGGATTGACGAGGAGCCTGCGCGGTAGGGATCGTGTATGAAGCCGGACGGTGACCGGATCCGACGCCGCTTCGCCGTACCGTTCCGAGCGCCCGTCAGGGTCCACGACGACCAAGGCCCCACGCTTGACCAGGCGGCGAAGAAATAATGACAGCGATCTCATCCACATCGTCTTGCCCTGTCCTTGCAGTCCATAGTTCCGGAGTTGAACTAACTGGACCGTCTGGTTACGTCGAAGCGATCACGTCGGCGCCGATGGGACGCTCTCGGTGACTGCTCGGTAAAGACGGCGTCTTCGGTCGCGCGTTACAGTCGTCGACCTTGCCTGGGACGACGGACGGAATGAACGCGGTGCGCGGCGTGTTCAAGAGCGGAACGTGATTGAATCGATAATGACGTTCATAGCCGATCGTGGAAGACAAAATGGCGGACGATAGAGACGGTGAATCGTCTGACAGCGCCGTACGCGCGGTGATCGTTGAGATTCACCAGGATTTGTTGCGCTTCCTCACGCGCCGGCTCGGCAACGCGGACGAGGCCGCCGACGTTCTCCATGATTTCTATGTCAAAGTGCTCACGCGGTTCGGCGACGTGCGCGAGACGGAGAAGCTTCGAGCCTGGATGCGCCGGGTGCTCGAGACGACCTTGATCGATCATTATCGCGCCCAAGGGAAAAAACGGCAGTCCGAGTCCGACTACCGGATTGAGGAATCCGTGCGCCTTGGCGGGGAGGGCAGGGACGATCTCGATTTCATCGTCTGCATGTGTCTTTACAAGCTCCTTCCGACCTTGAAGGCGGACTACGCGGACGTTCTGTGGCGCGCCGACCTGATCGGCGAATCCCGCGAAAGCATTGCCGCCGGCCTCGGTATTACCGAGAGCAATCTGCGCGTCCGTCTGCACCGCGCCCGCCAGGCATTGCGGCAGCGACTGGAAGAGACCTGCCGGACCTGCCCGATTCATGGCTATCTTGACTGCGACTGCGCCCATGGCAGCATCGTTCGTGCCGAAATCATGGAAAATCCGACCGAACTGTAACGAACGCCTTTTCCGACCGTCTATCTGTCCAACGGGTCGAACGCTCCATCGCGTCGGCGGCAAGCCGCCCGTTCGCGATCTGATGGACCGTCGAAAAGGGGTCGACAATGCCGAACACATCCGTAGCCCAATCGCCCAGTCCCGCCGTTCTGCGCTTTCGGGGGCTCGACCTCGAAGCCATGATCGCTTTGCAGATGCGCAATATCGAGGCGATCCGGCGCATGGCTAATTTAATGCTCGACAGTGCCGGAGCGATCACCGAGCGCCAAGCCGCGTTGCGCAAATCCGGTGTTACCCGGATGAACGCGACTGGCGAATGCATGAAAGATACGGCGCGTCCGCAGGCCATCTTCGAGCGGCAAACCGAGGCTTCTCGCGAACTGATTGAAGTGCTCGCCGCCCATGTCGGCGCTCTCGTCGATATCACCGCCAAAAGCTGCGCGGGCCCGACCGACGAAGGGGCCGAAAGTATGACCGGGGCTTCGGCAAAGACCGCCGGCGCGGACTACGCGCCGACACCCGGTTGCGCAGCCGTGAAGGCGAATGCGGCCCGGCCGTCGGCGGGGGCGTGATCGATGGAAGCGCTTGTCTACTTCCTGATCTGGGCTGTGGCCATTGTGCTGATGATGCGGCTCGGTTGCGGCAAGCACGTCATGGGCGGAGGCAATGCCGACCCCGACAGCTCCGATGGCGAAGGGCAAGCGACGCCCGAGGGCCTGCGGTGGATTCCGCCACTGAAGGACGTTGATCCCGTCTGCGGCAAGACCGTCAGCACCGACAGGGCCAAGCCGAGCGTCCACGACGGCAGCGTCTATTACTTCTGCTCGCGCGATTGCCGCGAAATCTTCGAGGCCGCACCCGCGCAATATACCGGGCAGCACGCCCCGGACCCACACCCAAAATTGGAGAGCAGCCATGTCTGATGCAACCGTTTCTTCAATGATCCCGCCGCGCTCGGGTACGCGGCTGCCGATTCACGCCGCGCCACGAATCCCGGTATTCGCGCTCGGCACGAGCCTGGGCCTGTTCCTGGCGATCACATTCACCCTGTGCGTCGGCTTCGACCTCTTGTTCCCCGGTCAGGCGATGTATGAGAGCTGGCTGCGCCTGCTGCCCGGCTTCACCTGGCTGAGCTGGCCGAGTTTCCTCCTCGGGTTGGCCGAGAGCTTCGCCTATGGCTGGTACGTGGCCCTGGTCTTCGGCCCCCTCTACAATTTCTTCGCCGCGCGCGGCGGCCGTGGAGGCCGGGGGGGGGGCGCTTTGACGAGTGGTCGGCATCCCCCGGAAGCGGGTCACGCCCGTGCCTGAGGCCGGCGATCGGTGGGATGCCGGGCCGGGCCCTCTCGACCCCGCAAGCAGGCGAGACGATACAGCAACCAGAGACAGGAGAATGAAAGATGGACAATCTTCGTTTCACCTTGCCNGCGATCGGTGGGATGCCGGGCCGGGCCCTCTCGACCCCGCAAGCAGGCGAGACGATACAGCAACCAGAGACAGGAGAATGAAAGATGGACAATCTTCGTTTCACCTTGCCCGCGACGCTCTTGGCGTTCGCGGTTTCAGCGAGCGCGTTTGCCGCCGATGTGGAAGGTCTGCCCGGCGAGGAAACGGAAGGACGACAGGTCGAGGGCCAGTGCCTTGGAGATCTGCGAGCGTTCGACAAGAAACTGGCCGACGTTGGGTTCGGTGTGCTTCCCCCCGGGGATTACGGCATGGCGGCGCCATCGACCTATCCCGGTTACTACTCCGTCTACGGGATGGCGGGCACGCCGCGCCAGAAAATCTACGCGCTACGCGATGCCGCCTATGTCTATGCGCTGGACGACGACGAGCAATCGTGCCAGCGGATTCTCGACTCGATGCGCGTCACTTACGAGAAGCACCAGATACTGGGCGGCATCGAAGCGGATGATCCGGACCAGCGGGTTGCCTGGCGCCGTGCCCACATCCAGACCGCGCGGCCGGTCACCCAGATGTCGCGTCTGATGCGGGCCGATACCCTGATCGGCGGCGAGCTTCGCACGACGAATGATGAGAAGCTGGGCGAGATCGAGGACGTCGTGCTCGATCCCGAAAAGCAAGATATCGCCTACGTACTCGCCTCCCGCGGCGGGTTCCTCGGTATCGGAGAAAAGCTGGTGGCGGTCCGGTGGAAGGACCTTCGAGCCACGGCGGATCATGAGCTGTATGTTCTGAACACTCCGCGGTCCGCCTTTGAAAAGGCGCCCACCGTGGACCGAAGCAACTTCGACGACACGACCGCTTCAGGCTGGCGGCAAGAACTCGATCGTTTCTGGGACAAGAACCTGGAGAAATAAGCGCGCACGCGTCACGGCCCTGGTCTGTTGCTTCATTCGGATCGGTCGAACCGGTCGCCACCTTCGTTCGCGGCTGGAGTTCCTCCGCTTGACGGCTCCTCGCGAACTCTTCGCAGGCAATCAAGGCGATCGATCGGACCTCCAAATGGGACGTGGGTTCCGGGCGGTGTAACGAATGCTCCCCCCTCGGCGTCTTAAGGGGCGAGACCGAGCGATCGGCAAGACTGCGTTCGGTATGAACGCCATCGTTATTCAACTTTGGCGAGCAGCCGGGTCATGGAGGAACAGGATATGAACGGGACAAGCATTGGCGCGACCATGCATCCGCCCGGCAGTTGGGCATGGCCGGTCGGCGCGATCGCCGGCGTGGCAGGTGGTGGCGTCGAGGTGGCATGGATCACCCTCTACGGGCGACTGGCTGGATACGACGGCGTCGCGGTCGCTCGCGGCGTGACGCAATCAGTGATCCCGGAACTGGCTGCGGCGCCGTCGGCTGTGCCTCTGGGGCTGGCAATCCACATGGGCTTAGCGGTCGCGCTGGGAATCGTGATTGCCGTTCTGGTGCCGAGGCTGTTGCCGCGTCTTGTCGGCACGGCGCTGGAGCCTGTCGCGGTGGTCGCCCTGCTCGTTGGCGTGTGGGCCATGAACTTCTTTGTGATCCTGCCGGCGATCAATCCCGCCTTCGTGACGCTAATACCCTATGGCGTCAGCCTTGCCTCAAAAGTGCTGTTCGGGGTCGCGGCAGCGTTCGTTTTCCGGTTCAGTCGCCGGCATTTTCCCACCAACCAACGCGAACTCTGAGGAGACGATCCATGTCCAATGAACTGATCCTGATGCTCCACCCGACATTCGGCGTTCTTGCCATGATCGCGGCAGTGTGGGTTTTCGTCGAGACGCTCAATGCCAGCGAAGCCAACAGCGGTCGCATCCGCAGCGCCGGCCTGGTGGCCGCCATCCTGATGTGGCTCGCCTACATCGTCGGCGGTTATTGGTACGTGCTCTACTACGGAGCCGACAAGATCCTCATCAACGCTGGCCCGTGGGCGTTCTCCCATTCCTTCGTCATGGAGACCAAGGAGCATGTGTTCCTGATGCTTCTGCTGCTCGCCACCCTCTTGGCGATTGTCGTCAGGGGCGATGTCGCCAGGGTCAAGGCGACGCGCAATCTCGTACTGTGGGTTTCCGGATTGGTGGTCCTGATGGGACTGGCAATGGAAGGCGCCGGCGCATTCATCAGCATGGGCGTCAAGGTCGCCCTGTTGGCCAAACAGGTCTAGAGAGGACAACACGATGACGACGATTCAAACCGCCAACGATACGATCAAGTCCGCCTCCACCACCGCCACGGCGTTCGGGATATCCTATTCCGTCACCAGCATCCTCAGTGCCTTGCTGGTGATCTTGAAGGAAAGCAACCAGACCGTTTTCGACGCTCTGGTAGCGCTCACCGGTCATCACTGGGTGTCGCAGGGCGTTCTCGACGTCGTCGTGTTCGTGGCGCTCGGTTTCGCGCTGAGCCGCACAAGCTATGCCCGGATGACGGCCAACTCGCTGATCATCACGATCGTCGGCGCCACCGTGGTGAGCGGGCTGATCATCGCCGGATTTTTCATCTGAGGCGCCCGCGCGGGTACCGCGGTCTTTTCAGCAATACGGCCTTGATCAATGCCATCGTGGTCGGCGGCACCGTGCGGATCTGGGGCACCGTCGCCGTCGATCCCATCCTCAGGTTTCAGCCTGCCGCCGCATCAAGACCGCCCGACAATCCGAGCGGCGATCTGGACTGCCATAGGCAGCAATTTACCGTCCGGTTCGAGGAGCGGCTGGTCGAGGATCTCTCCTTCCCGCGACAGACCGAGGCGTTCGAGCGTGTGGCCGCGGTGTCCGAGACCAACGAGGCGATGGAAAGCGCCCGCAAAGCGCGGGACAACATTTACGAGCAAACCTTCAGCTTGGCCTACGGACAGCCGGCTGAGCGGCTTGCCAAGGAATGATCGATGACGACCCAGCGATCGAGGGAACGCGCCGCGCACCGCGTCGGCTGTTAAGGACGAATTGAACGATCTCCAGATCGCCATCGACCCATTCCGACCGAACACCGCGACACAGGCTCGGACCGATCGGTCGACGCTCGGGACAACGGCCATAACGCTGCCGCCCCAGTGACGGGACCGATGAGACGAACGACTTCGGCAACAGGAGATATCGAAATGCAGTGGGTGTTGGACAACTGGATCTGGATCGCGCTCGGAGTCGGGATGATCGCCATGCACATGTTCGGTCACGGCGGCCACGGCGGTCACAGTAAGAGCCGCAAAGAAGCTTCCCAACCGGACCCGGAGTCGGAGCTCGATGCGTCATCCATCGCGGCCCGGGATGGTAGCCCCGGCGTGACCGGCGACCCCGGTACTGCGGAGAAGAATCCGTGATCCCCCATGCCCGCGTCATCTCGGCGGATGCCAGCCGCGTTCCGATAGAAGCCTTCAAGGCCGACGAGGAACTGATCATTGCGCGACAGACCCGGGATTTGCTGCGGATGTCCTTCACCGAAGCGAAAGTGCGCGCTCATGGCTAGGCAGGCCGCGACCCTTGACGATCTCGTCCAGCAGGCGCGGACGCATGCGCGGATCCGTGTGGCGGTGGTCGCCGCCGAGCAGGGGCTCGTCCTCAAGACGGTACAAGACGCCGCGTCACTCGGCCTGATCGAGCCCCGCCTCATTGGTGATCCGGACGCAATCGTGGCTTGCGCCAAGGAAGCCGTCGATCTCGATCGGACAATGATCGTCGCCGCAAAGAGCGAAGCCGAAGCGGCGCAAGCTGGCGTCGATCTGGTTCGAACCGGCGAGGCCGATGCGGTGATGAAGGGGCAAATTCACACCGATGCCTTCATGCGGGCGCTGCTCGACACGGAACGCGGCTTGCGGGTGTCGGGCCAGCGCGTCAGCCACGTTTTCATGGTCGATATCCCGACCTACCCGAAGCTGCTTGCGATCACAGACGCGGCCATCAACATCTCCCCGGACCTCAACGCCAAGGCGCAGATTCTTCAAAATGCCATCGTGCTCCTCCGGCACCTCGGCATCGAAACACCCAAGGTCGCCGTGTTGTCCGCGGTCGAGACGGTCAATCCGGCGATCGTATCGACCCTTGACGCTGCCTGCCTCGCTCTGATGGCCAAGCGGGGGCAGATTGCCGGTGCGATCGTCGACGGCCCTCTGGCCTTTGATAACGCGATTTCGGCCGACGCCGCGCGCGAAAAGGGCATCGTCTCGGAGGTTGCCGGCGACGTTGATATCCTGCTTGTCCCGGACCTCGTCTCCGGCAACATCCTGGCCAAGAACCTGGAATATCTGGCCGGCGCCACAGCGGCGGGTCTCGTCATGGGCCTATCTGCGCCGGTGGTGCTGAGTTCGCGCGCCGATCCCCCCGCCGCGCGGCTGGCGGGGCTGGCACTCGCCGTTCTGACGCATCGATCGGCACCGAGCCTGCCGGATACGGAATGCGCCGCGGAGCCGGAGTCGGCCATCCATTGCGCGGCTCAGCCCGAAACCGCCTGCGGGCCGATCGGAGGCTGAAAAATGTCGATCATGCCGCTGAAAGAGCTCGGGCGATTAACGGGCAATCACGCTGTTCCGTCGGCAGAAGGACGAACCGGATCGATGCGGCCGGGCGACTTCGCATCGCGCAAGACGATCTATTTCAGCGGTCTCCACCAGAAAGTCGCGGCGACGCGCCTCGCTGCCGATAGCGACCACGAGCCAGTCATGACCGTCCATGACCAATCCGCCGTTCGGGTGACTGTCCGCCGTCAGCGCCTATGGCCCAGAATTGAGGTTGTGATTTAAGGAGGATTTGGGTCTCGTCGTAGTGACGAAGGAACGAAGATGAGACCCAAATCCTCCAAGCCGAAATTGCCTGCGAAGGCTCCTGCCGAGCGGGTGGTGAAAGACATC
>NZ_JAYXIH010000062.1:0-15237 GCF_036016755.1 Aurantimonas sp. A3-2-R12
AGGAGCCGGCGAACTTCCTCGACGTCGGCGGCGGCGCCACCAAGGAAAAGGTTACCGAGGCGTTCAAGATCATCACCTCGGACCCGAACGTCAAAGGCATATTGGTCAACATCTTCGGCGGCATCATGCGCTGTGACGTGATCGCCGAGGGCGTCGTCGCGGCGGTCAAGGAAGTCGGCCTCAAGGTGCCGCTGGTGGTGCGGCTGGAAGGCACCAATGTCGACAAGGGCAAGGCGATCCTCAACGACAGCGGCCTCGCCATCACCGCCGCCGACGACCTCGACGACGCGGCGCAGAAAATCGTCAAGGCCGTGGGGTAAGCGGACGTGAGGCGGTTTCTGAACGCAGCCTTCATTGCCGCTATGTCACTTGGCGTTGTGGGCGGCCCCGTGCTTGCTCAGGGACGATCTCTGTGCAGCCCGTCGTTCATGGATGAGTTCGCTTCATACCTGGATACACCGCCTGGCGCAGAACTTCATGATTTCCAGTTTGTGATGGCCTTCTTGAATAGCTGCTTGCTTGCCGATTTCGACGCTCAGGATTTCCGCTCTTTGGCACATTTGTGGGGCTGGGAAACAATCGAAGGGGAAGCTCTCGATCTCTTGCCGAACTCGCCGCGCGGCGAAACCTTTCGAAAAGAAGCGTGGTCGGTTTCTCCCTTGAATAACAATGATCCGATCTTTGTGCTGTCTATTTCTGCCGCGGATGGAGATATCGGAATCGATAGTTGTAAAGTTTTTGGTAAGCAGTACGAGCCGGCGGCGATCTTGCGGAAGATCATCGAATTTTATCCCGTTACAAGGTGGGAGGAGCGGCAAGGTAGTTGTGTTGCTGAATTCTCCCGCGACCGCTACGGAAAACGAGTGCGGAGAACGGTTGGCATCGAGATGCCCACTGGCGCTGGCGCAAAATTGGTCAATGCTGACGACATACAAGCGTCCTCACGCACTCTGGAATCCAAATAGCAGAACGGGACCAGGTTCGATGAACACAAATAGGAAGACGCTGACAATTGAATTGTCCCAAGAGACGCTTGAGCGCCTAGAGTTTTTGGCGAAGCAAGACGGACGGTCACTCGCCGAAACAGCTGAAAAGCTCTTGGCCGATGAGGCTGAGGCGCAAGCCGGTTTGGCGCGTGGTCCTTTCTCCCGAAAATACATGTATCGGGCTTAACGATAGCATTACAAGAACAAGGACTTTCTCGCACCATGTCCATCCTCGTCGACAAGAACACCAAGATCATCGTGCAGGGTCTGACCGGCAAGACCGGCTCGTTCCATACCGAACAGGCGCTGGCCTATCACGGCACCCAGATGGTCGCCGGCACCCATCCCAAGAAGGGCGGCGAGACGTGGCAGGGCGATGCCAACGGCCGCGCCGTCGAACTGCCGATCTTCGCCTCGGTGGCGGAAGCCAAGGAGAAGACCGGCGCCGACGCCAGCGTGATCTACGTGCCGCCGGCCGGCGCGGCCGCCGCGATCGAGGAGGCGATCGCCGCCGAGATCGGCCTGATCGTCTGCATCACCGAAGGCATCCCGGTGATGGACATGGTCAGGGTCAAGGCCAGGCTCGACAAATCCAAATCGCGGCTGCTCGGGCCGAACTGCCCCGGCGTCCTGACCCCCAACGAATGCAAGATCGGCATCATGCCGGGCAACATCTTTAAAAAGGGCAATGTCGGCATCGTCTCGCGCTCCGGCACGTTGACCTACGAGGCGGTGTTCCAGACCACCAGCGAGGGGCTCGGCCAGACGACGGCGGTGGGCATCGGCGGCGATCCGGTGAAGGGCACCGAGTTCATCGACATGCTGGAGCTGTTCCTGGCCGACGACGCAACCCAGTCGATCATCATGATCGGCGAGATCGGCGGCGCGGCCGAGGAAGAGGCGGCGCAGTTCCTCAAGGACGAGGCGAAGAAAGGCCGCTCGAAGCCGACGGTCGGCTTCATTGCCGGGCGCACGGCGCCGAAGGGCCGTACCATGGGCCATGCCGGGGCGGTGGTCTCCGGCGGCAAGGGCGGCGCCGAGGACAAGATCGCGGCGATGGAAGACGCCGGCATCCGCGTCTCGCCCTCCCCGGCCCAGCTCGGCAAAACCCTCGTCGAACTCCTCAAAGGCTGACGATGGGGTTCAAAAAAAGCCGGCGCGATAACCTCCCGCGCCACGGCATCGCCGAAAACGCAGTCCAAAGGGTTCAGGCATGGTACGGTCGTCACTGTGGCGGTCCGGTTCCCCGAACGATCGATCACAGGAGACGGCACCCGGACGACGGGGTCGCGACGATATAGATGGCACGCACTGAAGCGAACGAAACCTTCGCGCTTACCTCCTTCCTCTACGGCGGCAACGCCGACTATATCGAGGATCTGCACGCCCGCTACGAGGACGACCCCAGTTCGGTCGCCGACGAATGGGGCGATTTCTTCAAGGCGCTGAAGGACGACCGCTCGGCCGTCCTGAAAAGCGCGGAAGGCCCTTCCTGGGAAAAGCCGAACTGGCCGATCCCGGCGAATGGCGAGCTCGTCTCCGCTCTCGATGGGGATTGGGGGCAGATCGAGGCAAAGGTCCAGGAAAAGGTCAAGAGCAAGGCCCAGACCAGCGGCGTCGACCTGCCCGGAACGGCCGTCCACCAGGCGACGCAGGATTCGGTCCGGGCGCTGATGCTGATCCGCGCCTATCGCGCCCGCGGCCATTTGCACGCCAAGCTCGATCCGCTCGGCATCGCCAAGCCGGCCGACGACGATTACAACGAATTGTCGCCGAAGGCCTACGGTTTCACCGAGGCCGATTTCGACCGCAAAATCTACATCGACAACGTTTTGGGGCTGGAATTCGCCACCATCCGCGAGATGGTCGACATCCTCGAGCGGACCTATTGCTCGACGCTCGGCGTCGAATTCACGCACATCTCCAATCCGCAGGAAAAGGGCTGGCTGCAGGAGCGCATCGAGGGTCCGGACAAGGGCATCGCCTTCACCGCCGAGGGCAAGCGCGCGATCCTCAACAAGCTGATCGAGGCCGAGGGCTTCGAGAAGTTCATCGACGTCAAATACAAGGGCACCAAGCGCTTCGGCCTCGACGGCGGCGAGGCGCTGCTGCCGGCGCTGGAGCAGATCATCAAGCGTGGCGGCCAGCTCGGCTTGAAGGAAGTCGTCTTCGGCATGGCCCATCGCGGCCGTCTGAACGTACTCAGCCAGGTGATGGGCAAGCCGCTGCGGGCGATCTTTCATGAGTTCAAGGGCGGTTCGTACAAGCCGGAGGACGTCGAGGGCTCGGGCGACGTCAAATACCATCTCGGCGCCTCGTCGGACCGGGAGTTCGATCAGAACAACGTCCATCTCTCGCTGACCGCCAACCCGTCGCATCTGGAAATCGTCAATCCGGTCGTCATGGGCAAGGCGCGGGCCAAGCAGGACCAGATCGCCGGCCGCACCCGGACCGAGATCGTGCCGCTGGAGACCCGCGCGCAGATCCTGCCGCTGCTGATCCACGGCGACGCCGCCTTCGCCGGCCAGGGCGTCGTGGCCGAATGCTTCGGCCTGTCCGGCCTGCGCGGCCACCGGGTCGCCGGCTCGCTGCACTTCATCATCAACAACCAGATCGGTTTCACCACCAATCCGCGCTTCTCGCGGTCCTCGCCCTACCCGTCCGACGTCGCCAAGACCGTCGAGGCGCCGATCTTCCACGTCAATGGCGACGATCCGGAAGCGGTGGTCTATGCCGCCAAGGTGGCGACCGAATTCCGGATGAAGTTCCACAAGCCTGTCGTCATCGACATGTTCTGCTACCGCCGCTTTGGCCACAACGAAGGCGACGAGCCGGCGTTCACCCAGCCGATCATGTACAAGACGATCCGCCAGCATCCGACGACGCTGGAGATCTACTCCAAGAGGCTCGTCGAAGGCGGGGTGGTCAGCCAGGAGGAGGTCGACGCTCGCAAGGCGGAATGGCGCAAGATCGTCGAGGAAGAGTTCGAGGCCGGTCAGAGCTACCTGCCGAACAAGGCCGACTGGCTGGACGGCGCCTGGTCCGGCCTGCGCAAGGCGGAGGAGCTCGAGGAGCCGCGCCGGGGCGTGACGGGCGTTCCGCTGAAGACGCTGAAGGACATCGGCGGCAAGCTGGCGACGGTGCCCAAGACCTTCAACGTCCACAAGACCATCCAGCGCTTCCTCGACAACCGCGCCAAGATGATCGACACCGGCGAGGGCATCGACTGGGCGACCGGCGAGGCGCTGGCCTTCGGCACGATCGTCGCCGAGGGGCATCCGGTGCGGCTGTCCGGCCAGGATTCCGAACGCGGCACCTTCTCCCAGCGCCATTCGGTGCTCTACGATCAGGAGGACGAGAGCCGCTACATCCCGCTGGCGCATGTCGCCAAGGGTCAGGCGATCTACGAGGTCATCAATTCGATGCTCTCGGAGGAAGCCGTACTCGGCTACGAATATGGCTACTCGCTGTCGGAGCCGAACGCCCTGACACTGTGGGAGGCGCAGTTCGGCGACTTCGCCAATGGCGCGCAGGTGGTCATCGACCAGTTCATTTCGTCCGGCGAGCGCAAATGGCTGCGCATGTCCGGGCTCGTGCTGTTGTTGCCGCACGGCTACGAGGGCCAGGGGCCGGAGCATTCCTCGGCGCGGCTCGAGCGGTTCCTCCAGATGTGCGCGGAAGACAACATGCAGGTCGCCAACGTCACCACGCCGGCGAACTACTTCCACATCCTGCGTCGGCAGCTGAAACGCGATTTCCGCAAGCCGCTGATCCTGATGACGCCCAAATCGTTGCTGCGCCACAAGCGGGCGGTCTCGAGCCTGTCGGAGATGGCGGGCGACACGAGCTTCCATCGCCTGCTCTGGGACGATGCCGAGTTGCGCAAGGATTCGCCGATCAAGCTGGTGAAGAACGACAAGATCCGGCGCGTCGTGATGTGCACCGGCAAGGTCTATTACGACCTGCTGGAGGAGCGCGAGAAGCGCGGCATCGACGACATCTACCTGTTGCGTCTCGAACAGCTGTATCCGTTCCCGGCCAAGGCGCTGATCACCGAACTGTCGCGATTCAAGCAGGCCGAGATGGTCTGGTGCCAGGAGGAACCCAAGAACATGGGCGCCTGGTCATTCATCGACCCTTACCTCGAATGGGTTCTGGACCATATCGGTTCAAAGAAGCGACGCGTGCGCTACACCGGCCGTCAGGCGGCGGCCTCGCCGGCGACCGGCACGATGTCGACCCATCAAAAGCAACTCGCCGCCTTCCTAGAAGACGCGCTGGGCTGAACCGAACGCCACGACCGAACCGGACCTCGAAAGACGTAGAGAACGATGAGCACCGAAATCAAAGTCCCGACGCTGGGTGAATCCGTGACCGAGGCCACCATTGGCCAATGGTTCAAGAAGGCCGGCGACCGGGTCGAGATCGACGAGACGATCGCCGAACTGGAAACTGACAAGGTGACCGTCGAAGTGCCGGCGCCGGTGGCCGGTGTGCTTGAGGATATCGTCGTCCAGGAGGGCGAGACGGTCGAGGTCGGCGCGGTCCTCGGCTCCATTGGCGAAGGGTCCGGGTCGAGCGCCGGGACGACGACGCCGACCGAAAAGCCGAAGAGCCAGGCGGCCAAGGCGGATGCCGCGGCAGACACCAAGGCCGATTTCGGCGGCGGCGCTACTGGCGATGCGTCGAGATCTGGTGGCGATGCTGATGAAAAGGCCGCGTCGGGTGACATGCCGCCGGCCCCGTCGGCCAAGAAGATGATGGCCGAAAAAGGCCTCGGTGACGGCGATGTCGATGGCTCCGGCAAGCGCGGCCAGATCCTCAAGGGCGACGTGCTCGAGGTGATCGCCCGCGGCGCGCCGTCGAGCCCGCAGGAAAAGCCGGTGGCCGCCCGCGCCCCGTCCTCCCAGGACGAGGTGGCAGGCGAGGAGCGGGTCAAAATGACCCGCCTGCGCCAGACCATCGCCCGGCGGCTGAAGGACGCGCAGGACACGGCGGCGATGCTGACCACCTTCAACGAGGTGGACATGACCGCTGTCATGGAACTGCGCAAGAAATACAAGGATCTGTTCGAAAAGAAGCACGGGGTGAAGCTCGGCTTCATGGGCTTCTTTACCAAGGCCGTCTGTCACGCGCTGAAGGAGATTCCGGCGGTGAACGCCGAGATCGACGGTACTGATCTGGTCTACAAGAACTACGCCCATATCGGCGTCGCCGTCGGTACCCCGAAGGGTCTCGTCGTGCCGGTGGTGCGCGATGCCGATCAGATGACCATCGCCGAGATCGAGAAGGAGATCGGCCGGCTCGGCGTTTCCGCGCGCGACGGCAAGCTCACCGTCTCCGACATGCAGGGCGGCACCTTCACCATCTCGAATGGCGGCGTCTACGGCTCCTTGATGTCGACGCCGATCCTCAATGCGCCGCAGTCCGGCATTCTCGGCATGCACAAGATCCAGGAGCGGCCGGTGGCGATCGGCGGCCAAGTGGTGATCCGGCCGATGATGTATCTGGCGCTCAGCTACGATCACCGGATCGTCGACGGCAAGGAGGCGGTGACCTTCCTCGTGCGGGTCAAGGACAGCCTGGAAGACCCCGAGCGGCTGGTGCTGGATCTTTAGGAAGGAAGCTGAGGGCTCCGGCAATACTAAGGCGGCGAATCAATTGCTGATATGGGGTGCGAGCTCGGGGGATGAAGGTGACCGACGTCGCTGGAGAATTGGGCGAACCGAACGAAGCGACACGGCGCGTGTTACGTCTCACCAGCCTTTTCCCGAGCGCCCTTGCTCGTCGCCGCATCACTCGATTTGAGGTGTGCGTGCTGCAATGCCCCACCGGCCGGATTCTCGCGTGCGATCCTATTGTCGATCCTCAGACGGCGCCTTGCTTCGTCCACAACATCCGTCCGGGCCGATATCCCGCCTATGTCTATCTCTACGACCACCGCGAGTATGTGTCGCTGGGTACCGTAGTAATGGCGGAACTCAGGTTCGGCCGCCGCCGGGTAGAGACCTGGCAGCTCGCCCGGTTCGAGGACACCGGGTCCTACGCTCGTGACGGCTACAGCGTGGACTCGGCAAAAGGGTGCTTCTGCGACGCTGCCCTGCGTCCATTTCTTGATCTGTCCGAGGCCAGTAACGATCAGATCGACGCAATGCTGGAAGATCTTTTCTGTTGCTCACCCTACGGTGAGCAGTGCTTTGACGAGCAAAGCGGAATGAATGCGGCGGTATTCGATAGCGGTGATGGCGACGGTACGTACAGATCCTATTGGGGCATGGATGCGACAGGCTCGATAGCCAGGCTAGTGACGAGCTTTGGCATCATGGAGGACGGATGGCGCTCGCGTGCGCCGCAGACAAGTCCGCGACAAGAACCTGCTTTGTCGACAAGCGGGACAGGCGAGTAAGTGCTGGAGGCCATGAATGACTGAACGCGTGATGATCGTAACCGGCGGGTCGCGCGGGATCGGCGCCGCCACCGCGCGGCTCGGCGCCAAGGCCGGCTATGCCGTCGTCGTCAACTATTCGTCGAACGAGGCGGCGGCGAATTCTGTTGTCGCGGAGATCGAAGCGGCTGGCGGCACCGCGATCGCGGTCAAGGGCGACGTCGGCGTGGAAGCCGACATCGTCGCGCTGTTCGCAGCCGCCGACAAGCTCGGGCCGCTGGCGGCGCTGGTCAACAATGCCGGCGTCGTCGACGCCGTCGCGCCGGTCGCCGAGATGAGCGCGGACCGGCTCGACCGGATGTTCCGGATCAACGTCATCGGCAGCTTTCTCTGCGCCCGCGAGGCGGCAAAGCGCATGTCGACGGCGCGCGGCGGAAAGGGCGGGGCGATCGTCAATCTGTCCTCAGCGGCGGCCAAGCTCGGCCTCGGCGGCAGTCGGGTCGACTATGCCGCGTCGAAGGGTGCGATCGACACCTTTACCGTCGGCCTCGCCAAGGAACTCGCCGGCGAGGGTATCCGCGTCACCGCGGTTCGGCCCGGCATCATCGCGACCGACATTCACGCCTCGGGCGGCGAACCCGACCGGGTCGAGGAAATCGCGCCGACCCTGCCGATGCAGCGGGCCGGCACCGCCGAGGAGGTGGCCAAGGCGATCCTCTGGCTACTCTCGGACGAGGCGTCCTATTCGACCGGCACGATCATCGACGTCTCCGGTGGCCGGTCGATCCTGCCGTGAGTACGGCAAGTGCGCTCATTCCGTCACTCAGCGTCGAGATGGCCTACCTCGTCCTCGCCGTTGGACTCCTGTTCGTCCACATGGCGTTGCAGGGCGGACTGATGCTCGCCCAGACCGGCGTGCCCTACAATGCCGGCCCACGCGACGCGGCCATCCGCCCGAGCGGGATGGCGGCCCGGGCGGATCGGGCCTATCGAAATTTCCGCGAGACCTTTCCGGCCTTTGCCGCGCTGGTTCTCGCGGTTGAAGTGACCGGCTCTGCTGATGGATGGACTGGCATCGGCGCCGGCCTTTATTTCTGGGGCCGGGTCGCATATGTCCCGGCGTATCTTTCCGGAATCCCGTGGCTGCGTTCGGCGCTCTTCGGCGTCTCCGCCACGGGCATCGTCATCCTACTTTGGGGCCTTGTTCTGTAGCGCCTCCCAGCTAGCAAAGAGTGCAATATGTCTGCCACCTTCGACCTCGTCGTCATCGGCTCGGGACCCGGCGGCTATGTCTGCGCCATCAAGGCGGCGCAGCTCGGCCTCAAGGTCGCCGTCGTCGAAAAGCGCAAGACCTATGGCGGCACCTGCCTCAATGTCGGCTGCATCCCGTCGAAGGCGCTGCTCTACGCCTCCGAGATGTTCGCCGAGGCCGGCCATTCCTTCGCCGAACTCGGCATTTCGGTCGAGCCGAAGCTCGATCTTGCGGCGATGCTCGGCCACAAGGACAAGACGGTGAAGGCCAATGTCGACGGCATCGCCTTCCTGTTCAAGAAGAACAAGATCACCGGGGTCATCGGCACCGGACGCATCAAAGCGGCCGGCGAAGTCGAGGTGACCAAGGAGGACGGTTCGACCGATACCCTGTCGGCCAAGGCGATCTGCATCGCCACCGGCTCGGCCGTCGCCGGCATACCGGGCGTCGAACTCACCTTCGACAGCGAAACGATCGTCTCCTCCGACGAGGCGATCGCGCTGGAAAAGGTGCCGGAAACGATGGTCGTCGTCGGCGGCGGCGTGATCGGCCTTGAGCTCGGCTCGGTCTGGGCGCGGCTTGGCGCCAAGGTGACCGTCGTCGAATATCTCGACAAGGTGCTGGGGCCGATGGACGGCGAGGTCTCCAAGGCCTTCCAGAAGCTGCTCGCCAAACAGGGCATCGCGTTCCGCCTCGGCGCCAAGGTCACCGGCGTCGAGAAGACCGACAAGGGCGCCAGCGTCAGCTTCGAGCCGGTCAAGGGCGGCGAAGCGGAAACGCTCTCGGCGGACGTCGTGCTCGTCGCCACTGGCCGCAAGCCCTATACGGAGGGGCTCGGACTGGAAGAGGCGGGGGTCAAGCTCGATGATCGCGGCCGGGTCGAGATCGATGGGCATTTCGCCACCAACATCGCGGGCATCTACGCGATCGGCGATGTGGTGAAGGGCGCGATGCTCGCCCACAAGGCCGAGGACGAGGGCGTGGCACTGGCCGAGCAACTCGCCGGGCAGGTCGGCCATGTGAACTACGACGCGATTCCTTCGGTGGTCTACACCTCGCCCGAGGTCGCCTCCGTCGGCAAAACCGAGGAGGAGCTGAAAGAGGCCGGCATCGAATACCGGGTCGGCAAGTTCCCGTTCATGGCCAATGGCCGCGCCCGGGCGATGCTCAAGACCGACGGATTCGTCAAATTCCTCGTCGACGCCAAGACCGATCGGGCGCTGGGCTGCCACATCCTCGGCGCGGGCGCCGGCGACATGATCGCGGAAGCGGCGCTGTTGATGGAGTTCGGCGGTTCGTCGGAGGATCTCGCCCGCACCTCGCACGCGCATCCGACCCTGTCCGAGGCGATGCGCGAGGCGGCCTTCGCGGCCTTCGCCAAGCCGATTCACGTGTGACGGGACGGCGGCGAAAAAGCCGTCCGACGTGATGTTCCACGTGAAACATCGACAAGAAAAAAGCCCGGCGCGTCAGCGACCGGGTCTTTCTGTAAGACGATGAGGCTGGGTTCAGCCCTTCTTGTCGGCCTCCTTCACCACGGTGCTTGTGTCCGTGCCGGTGGTGTCGGCGGTGACGATGGGCGTCATCGGCGCCTCGGCCACGGTATCCTGGTGGGACGCGCATTGCGCCATTGCGCCGCCGGTCGCGGCGGCGAAAAGCCCGAGGCTCATGGTCACAGCGAGTAAGGATCTCATGCGCAGGCACTCCTTGGCTGTTTCGACAAGGAAGCGTACGCTGGTCGGTCTCGTCCAACAAGTCGACGATGGTGCGCCTGACGGGGCCTCATACGCCGAAGACTCGCCTGAGCTGTTGCGGGAGGCCACCCCAGCTGCGTCAGTCGGCCCGCGTGACGGTCCAGCCCGCCTTGCGAAGCAACGCGACGATGCCGTCCTCGCCGGGAAGATGCAGGGCGCCGGTGGCGACGAAGGCGCCGCCTTTTTCCAGCATCGGCCGCATCCTCTCGGCCATGCGATGGTTGCGTTCGGTGACGACGCGCTCTTCGAACTCGGCGTAGCCCTTGCCGGCGCCGACGAGGATGCCGCCATCCGGCACCGCGGCCTCGATCGCCGGCATGATCGTTGCGATCTTTCCCTCGCGATAAAGCGCCAGCATGGTCTCCATGACATCTGGCATACGATCCTGGAGATCGATCGTCGCCAGAAGGCTGTCGACCTGGAGATCGGTCGAGAGGGAAGCGAGGGCGCGGAGCTGCTCCTCGGAGGATTCCAGTCCTTCGACCGGCTTGCCGGCGGCGATGGCGCGCTCGGCGAGCCGGACGTCGAGGACCGAGGCGCCGCCCTTTTTCCGCGCCGCTTCGCAGGCCGGCAGCATCAGGCTCATGGAGGTGAACCACGGCTGCAGGGTCTGGATCGACTGGAACGGAATCCCCTTGGCTGCCAGCGCCGTTTCGAGCTTGGCCTGCTCTTGCGAATCGACCAGATCGGCGAGGGTCTGGCCCTTGGGAAGGTTGATCAGCTCCGGATGGGCGAAAAAGGCGGCGGCGGCCTTGACCGGATCGAGGACATCTGTCGTCTCGATGACTAGGCGCTCGGACGCGGTAAAGGCGTTTTCGGCCGGCGACGGCAGGGCGAGAACGCGCGGATCGGTGAGATGGATGGTGCCGAACAGATGGGACGGCGCGAGGCCGGCCCGCTCGACGCGAAACAGTTTACCGGCGCCGTTGGGGACCGCTGCCGCCTTTGCCTCGACGCCCGCGAGTTTGCCCTCTGCCCGCAGGGCGGGGCGGAGATCGCGGCCGTTGCAGGCATCCGGCTCCGCCGCGTCTGCGGTCAGGATACCGACGATCAGAAACGCCAAGACGATGCCGGGCAGCGTGAGGCAAAGCCGGAAGAGGATCGTCGCGTAACGGTCGAAGCGGTCGATAGGGCCGGTCATGGGCGGCTGATGAACTCCCTCGCAAGAACTGCGCAGTCTAGGGGGGAATTACGACCAAAGCCTGAATCTCTCAGGGTTTTCACTCCGACCGATCAGGCGCGGTGGCGCGCACGCGGGTGGGCCCCGTCATAGATCGACAGGAGCCGGGCCGAATCGACGGCGGTGTAGTTCTGCGTGGTCGACAGGCTGGCATGGCCGAGAAGGTCCTGAATCGTTCTGAGATCCCCACCGGCCGACAACAGATGGGTGGCGAAGGAGTGCCGCAGCGCATGCGGCGTCGCCGATTCGGGCAGGCCGAGGCCGCCCCTGAGCCGCGCCATGGCGCGCTGGATGATCTGCGGCTTCAAGGGGCCGCCACGGACGCCGCGAAACAAGGCCTCGTTCGGGTGCAAGGCATAGGGGCACAGGCGACGGTATTCGGCCACCGCCTCGAGCACGGCGGGAAGCAGCGGCACGAGTCGCGTCTTGCCGCCCTTGCCGGCGATGGGCATCGACCGGGCGGTCGGATCACTGAGTGCGTCGCCGGGCAGCGCCAGCGCTTCCGAGATACGCAGCCCACAGCCGTAGAGAAGTGTCAGCACGGCGACGTCGCGGGCGGCAATCCAGGGCTCGGCGGCGAAGGCTCCGGCATCCTCGGTGACGGCTTTCGCATCGGGGATACTCAGCGGACGCGGCAGCGACCTCGGCTGCTTCGGTGCGCGCATCGCCTTGGCGCCGGCGGAGGAGGCGAGCCCCTTCTTTTCCAGATGCCGGATGAAGGAGCGAATCCCGGCAAGACCGCGGCCGAGAGTCTTGGCGCCGGCGCCGTCGCGGCGGCGCGCGGCGAGAAAGCCGCGCAGTTCGGCGGTCTTCAGGTCGGCGAGATCGCCGAGATCGGCGGGGCGGGCGTTGTAGCCGGTGAGGAAAACTAGGAACTGGCGCAGATCGCGCTCATAAGCGGCGAGCGTGTGACGGCTGGTACGGCGCTCCTCGGCCAGCACCGTCAGCCAGGCGGCCTTTTCGGCCAGCAGGGGCTTGGTGGCATGGACAAGAACCGTCTGACTCATCGTCGCTTTCCCGCGTCACTTCTCGTGAGAAACATCCTGGTCGAATCAACACCGCCAGGCACTGGAACCGTTCCGCCAGCATCCACGATCAAGGTGAACGCTTCGTTCTCGGAACCCCATTGGCCCGATCCGGGTTTCCTTGTCGATGCCGCCCCCCGCGCCCTTGTTTGGTCGCGACCGGCACTAGCCATTTCCTCGGCAGCCTTGCGGAGCAAGACGCCGACCCTTTTCCATCGAAGGAGATTCCCATGAAACGTCATGCCACTGCAATCTGGAAGGGCGCACTCGGCGACGGCACCGGCGCAATCACCACCCAGTCCGGCGCCCTCAGCGATCACGGCTATTCGTTCAAGGCCCGGTTCGAGGACGAGAGCGGCAAATCCGGCACCAATCCCGAGGAGCTGCTGGCAGCGGCCCATGCCGGCTGCTTCGCCATGCAGCTGTCGCATTTCCTCGCCGAGAACGGCACGCCTGCGGACGAGCTGAAGGCGACATCCGTCGTCAATGTCGAACAGGTCGCGGCCGGCTTCGAGATCAAGCAGAGCGCCATCACCCTCGAGGCCAAGGTCCCTGGCATCGACAAGGCCAAATTCGATGAATTGGCAGAGCAGGCGAAAACCGGTTGTCCCGTATCCAAGGCACTCGGTGCGATCACGGTGACGCTGGACGCCAAGCTCGTCTGAGCCTCGATCCCTATTCGAGATCAACGGCCCGTGCGTAGCGCGGGCCATTCGCATTGCAGGGCCGGTTCCGCGGCCCGGCGGGTTACAGCGAACCGCAGCCACGTCCCAGCGATATGGTCGCAAATCAGGCGCGATGGCACTAGATTGGCGTTTGTCGGCTGCCATCGGAGCCGCGAACGGCTTTCGGGGCTTTGATGAACACGCAGGGTGAGGCGACCGGTGGCGCGGGTCGCGGCGACGATCGACTGTTCGACGGGTTCAAGGAACCGGTCGGGGAACCGTCCCTCGTGGAATCGCATCGTACGGTCGATGTCGCCCATGGCGCCGGGTTCCTGCGCAAGTTCGCCGCTTTTCTCGGGCCGGGCTTTCTCGTCGCCGTCGGCTACATGGACCCGGGCAACTGGGCGACCTCGATCGCCGGTGGCTCGGAGTTCGGCTACACCCTGCTGACCGCCGTGCTGTTGTCGTCGCTGATGGCGATCCTGTTGCAGGCGCTGTGCGCGCGGTTTGCCATCGCCACCGGGCGCGATCTCGCCCAGGCTTGTCGGGATGCCTTTCCCAGGCCCGTCGCCTATGGCTTGTGGGTGCTGGCGGAACTGGCGATCATCGCCACGGACCTTGCCGAGGTCATCGGGACGGCCATCGGACTGCAGCTGTTGTTTGGCCTGCCGCTGGTCTGGGGCGTGGTCATCACCGCGCTCGATGTCTTTTTGATCCTCTATCTGCAATCGCGGGGATTTCGCTGGGTCGAGGCGTTCATCGTCACGATGATCCTGGTCATCGCGGCCTGCTTCGTCGGCCAGCTGATCCTCGCCGAGCCGTCGATCGCCGCGATTCTGGGTGGTTTCCTGCCGACGCCGGAAATCGTCACCAACGACCGGATGCTCTATCTGGCGCTCGGGATCCTCGGCGCGACGGTGATGCCGCACAATCTCTATCTGCATACCGGTATCGTCCAGACCCGGGCTTATCGTCAGGACACGGCCGGCAAGCGCGAGGCGATCCGGTTCGCGACGCTGGATTCGACCTTCGCGCTGGGGTTCGCGCTGCTGGTCAACGCATCGATCCTGATTCTCGCTGCGGCCGCCTTTTACGATCGCGGGGCCGGCGTAGTGGAGGATCTCACCGACGCGCACGCCCTGCTGGCACCGCTTCTGGGGGCCTCGATCGCGCCGATCCTGTTTGCCGTGGCGCTGCTCGCCTCGGGTCTGGCGTCGACGGTGACCGCCACGATGGCCGGGCAGATCGTCATGCAGGGATTCTTGCGGCTGCGGCTGCCGCTGGTGGCGCGGCGGCTGATCACCCGCGGGCTGGCGATCGTTCCGGCGGCGGCAATCATCGTCATCTATGGCGAACGCGGCGCCGCGGAGTTGCTCGTCCTCAGCCAGGTGATCTTGTCGCTGCAACTGCCCTTCGCGGTGGTGCCGCTGGTGATGTTCTCCAGTGACCGGCGCAAGATGGGGGATTTCCGGGCGCCTGTCTGGGTGCTGGCGCTTGCTGTCGTGATCGCGGTGCTGATCGTCGGATTGAACGTCAAGCTGGTTACGGATTTCCTCGCCCTCGGGGCGTGACCGGCGGTGGGCGGCCTTGCCGACGCTCTGCGATGTGACGACCGGATGACGTCAGGGAAGGCCGGTAAGCAGGGGTTTGCGGCGATTTCAGGAAATTTTGCTGCAGTGCATTTTTTCGCAAATCGACTGTTGACTCCAAAAGCCGGGACCGCCTATAAGCCACTCATCGACGGCGAAGACGCCGCCGGCGAGCCCTTGGGTTTGCTCTGGTGTCAGGCAGTCGGAAACAATCAGAAGGCAGACCGGTCACGGTCGTTCTTCAGGGTCACTCGAGGCGCACAGCGTCGACCGGCCCGACGGCGAAGTTTTCGCCGTGATCTTTGACAATTTGATATTGAGAAGAAAGAGAAGCGTGGGCGGCGGTAAGTCTGCGTGGAGTTTCGTGCCGATTTCCTTTTCGGTTACGAGGCATCCATGAG
>NZ_JAYXIH010000063.1:0-15224 GCF_036016755.1 Aurantimonas sp. A3-2-R12
CCAACGAGACCGAGGAACTGGCGAGCGCGATGGCGCAGTTCAAGACCGGCTCGGCCGGCTCTGGGCGGGGTCAGGCATCGCGGTCGCGTTCCAATCCGGCCCAATCCGGCCGTTCCGCCGCACCGTCGCGCGGCGTACCGCAGATGAAGACCACCGGAACGGGCGGTGCCGCCCGTGCCCCCAAGGCCGAATCCGACAGCTGGGAGGAGTTCTGATCCTCTTTCCAACCTGGATGATCGGCGGCGTCCGCCGTCATCCCCCGGTTCGAAGGCCCATTCCTCAATGAACGATGCCGAGGATCCGATCACCCGATCGGGTCCTCGACTGTTTCTGGATCCAAGATCGAGCGGACATGACGCCGCCGCCGCGGCGCGGGTTCAGTAGCCCGCGGAACGATCGACCACGCCGCGCAGCGTCTCGCCGCGCTCATGCGCCGCAATCTGACGCATGACCTCCGGGGCCAACGCATCGGGATCGGAAATCGCGGCTGCGTGCGGCGTCACGAAGACGCGCGGATGGGTCCAGAGCGGGCTCGACGCGGGCAGCGGCTCGACATTGAAGACGTCGAGCGAGGCTTCCAACAGGATGTCCTGATCAAGCGCGTCGAGGATCGCCGCTTCGTTCTGCAGGCCGCCACGGCCGGCATTGATCAGGACCGGGCCGCCGAGCGGCGTCTGGCGCTTGAGACGGGACAACAGGCCGGTGTTGATGATGCCGCGCGTCTCGGTGGTCAGCGGCAGCAGCACGACGAGAATGTCGGTCGCGGCGAGAAATCCGTCGAGCCCGGCCTGGCCGGCGAAGGTTTCGGCGCCCGCGACCGTCTTTTGCGTGCGGCTCCAGCCGGCGATGCGGAAGCCCAGCGGTTTCAGCTTGCCGGCGGCATCCTGGCCGAGCTCGCCGAAGCCCATGAAGCCGACGGTGATTTCGCGGGCCGCCGGCTGCATCCGCTCGTGCCAGATCTTCTGCGCCTGCTGGCTGCGATAGGCACGGCCGCGGCGGAAATGATCGAGCACGCGCCAGACGATATATTCGCTCATCCGGCTCGACAGATCCTCGGCGACGATCCGCACCACCGGCACGTCCGGCAGCCGCTTGTCCGCGAAAATATGATCGACCCCCGCGCCGAGCGAGAAGATCGCCTTGAGGTTGGGCAGGTTTTCCAGGAGCCCCGGCGGCTGCTTCCAGACGACGGCGTAGTCGATCGCGGTATCGGCGCTGCTTTGTGGCTCCAGCACGATCGGGCGATCGCCGCCGGCCGCTTCGAGTGCCGCCCGCCAGCGCATCGGGTCGAAGCCGGTGACGGACAGGAGAATGGTCAAGGCGCGTCGTCCTCTCTGTCGAGTGTTCCGGACAGCACCTGCGCCCGCGCGCGCCCCTTGCGGGCGAACCAATGGGCGCAGCCGACCAGGAAGGCGTTTTCGATGCGGCCGTCGTCGACGGCGGCGATCAGATCGTCGACCTTGGCCAGGATCGGACGGATGTCCTCATGCTCGTCGTCCTTGCCGGCGGAATCGGTTAGGTCCGACGCATCGACGATGGCGAGAAAGATCGTCGCGTGCTCGGTGGTCAGGCCGGGCGACGACAGGATCCGGTAACAGCGCTCGATCGCCTGAGCTGTGAGGCCGGTTTCCTCGTGAAGCTCGCGCAGGGCGGCCGCCTCGCCGTCTTCGCCCGAATCGACGATGCCAGCCGGCAATTCCAGCGCCGCCGCCAGATCGAGCACCAGCGCGGCGGCGATGCGGAACTGGCGAATGACGACGATGGCGTCCCGCGCGGGATCGTATGGGATGACGATGACGACCTCGCCGGTGGCGAGATATTCCCGCCGCAGCGGTCCCAGCTCGCCTTCGCCGTCGAAACGTTCGTGATGGAGCGTCGTCGCCCGCAGCGGCCGAAAGCCGTCATGCAGGGTCTCGGTCTCGATGACCCGGAAATCCAGATGCTGGTCGGCGAGTTGATCGCGGTAATGGCCTTTGGTCACTGGGATAGGACCTCGGTCGGCACGGCGGCGATGTCGAAGGCCGCCGCCATCAGCGCCTTGGTGTAATCGGTCTGCGGCCGGTCGAAGATGTCCTCGGCCGGGCCGCGCTCGACGACGACGCCGTTGCGCATGACGATGACCTCGTTGGCAAGTGCCCGCACGACCTTCAGATCGTGGCTGATGAAGAGATAGGCGAGGTCATGCTTCTTCTGCAGGTCGCGCAGGAGGTCGACGACCTGTGCCTGGACGCTCATATCGAGCGCCGAGGTCGGCTCGTCCAGCATGACGAAGCGCGGGTTGAGCACCATCGCGCGCGCAATGGCGACGCGCTGGCGCTGGCCGCCGGAAAATTCGTGCGGAAACCGGAAGCGCGTCGCCGGGTCGAGCCCGACCTCATCCAGGGCGGCGACGACGCGGGCGTCGCGCTCGGCGGGCGTCAGCCGCTTTTCGTGGATCGCCAGGCCCTCGGCGACGATGTCGGCGATGCTCATGCGCGGCGACAGCGAACCGAACGGGTCCTGGAAGACGATCTGCAGCTTCTCGCGCAGCGGCTTCATCGCCTTGAACGAGCGTTCGTCGATGCGCTCCCCCTCGAAGCGGATTTCGCCTTCGGACGAGATCATTCGGCACAGCGCCAGGCCGAGCGTCGTCTTGCCCGAGCCCGACTCGCCGACGACGCCGACGGTCTGGCCGGCGCGCACGGTGATGTCGATGCCGTCGACGGCCTTCACATGGTCGGTGGTGCGGCGGAAGAATCCGGTCTTGATCGGAAACCAGACCTTGAGGTTTTCCGCTTCCATCACCACCGGCGCGTTGGCGTTGGCGGCGGGGGGGCGGCCCTTCGGTTCGGCCGCGAGAAGATGTTTCGTGTAGGCGTGCTGGGGATCGGCGAAAATCCGCTCGGTCGGCCCTTCCTCTACGATCTTGCCCTGATACATCACGCAGACCCGATCGGCGATCTTGCGGACGATGCCGAGGTCATGGGTGATGAACAGCATCGCCATGCGCCGCTCGGCCTGGAGGTTCTTCAAGAGCTCCAGGATCTGCGCCTGCACCGTCACGTCGAGCGCCGTCGTCGGCTCGTCGGCGATCAGAAGGTCCGGCTCGTTGGCGAGCGCCATGGCGATCATCACGCGCTGGCGCTGGCCGCCCGACAATTGGTGCGGATAGGCGCCGAGCCGCTTTTCCGGATCGCGGATGCCGACCTGGCGCATGAGTTCCAGCGTGCGCTCGCGCGCCGCCTGATCGCGCAGGCCGCGATGGATCTTCAGGATCTCGCCGATCTGCCGCTCGATCGTGTGCAGCGGATTGAGCGAGGACATCGGCTCCTGGAAGATCATCGAGATACGGTTGCCGCGCACCTTCCTCAGATCGCGCTCGTCGTCGTCGATGAGGTTCTCGCCATCGAACATCACGGCGCCGCCGGGGTGGCTGGCGGAGGGGTAGGGCAAGAGCTTGAGGATCGACAGCGCCGAGACCGACTTGCCGGAACCGGATTCGCCGACCAGCGCCAGCGTCTCGCCCTTGCCGATCGAAAACGAGATATCGTCCACGGCGATCTGCGTCTTGCCGCCCTGATGGAAGGCGACGGAGAGATTCTCCACGGACAGGAGCGGGTCGCGGGAAGTGGCGGCTGCGGCGGTGATCGGGCTCAAGCGGATCGATCCTTCAAATGGGCGTCGGCGTGCGGGTGCGCATGGTCATGGTCCGCGCAGCAATCGCGCTCGATCTCGACCGTGGCATGGCCGATCGCAAAGCGGCGCTTTAATTCCATCTTGATCGCGCGTGTCACCACCGTGCCGTCCGCCGCTTCCTCGATGCAGGCGTGGAGCGTCGCCATGCGCCGCTCCGGCGTGATCGACCAGGCGTGGACGTGATGGACCTCGCGCAGTCCCGCGACGCTCTCCACCAGATGCGGCTCGACGTCGGCCATGTCGAGCCCTTCGGGCGCGCCTTCGAGGAGCACATGACCGGCATCGCGCACGAGCCGCCACGCCGAGACGAGGACGAGAGCGGCCACGAGCACCGACAGAATCGTATCGATCGGCGTCCAGCCGGTGGCAAGGATCACAACCGCCGCGACGATCGCCGCGACCGAGCCGAGCATATCGCCGAGCACGTGCAGAACCGCGCCGCGGATGTTGAGGTTGTCGCGGTCGGCGCCGTGCAGGATCGCGAAGACGACGATGTTGACGATCAGCCCGCCGATCGCGACGACAAGCATGGTGCCGCCGAGAATGTCGCCGGGCGAGCGCAGGCGATCGACTGCCTCGACGACGATGAAGCCGGCGATGACGAACAGCGCCAGGCCGTTGACGAAGGCGACCAGCACCTCGAAGCGGTGATAACCGAAGGTGCGGCGCTCGTCGCTGGGCCGCCGCGAGAGCCGGAAGGCAAACCAGCCGAGCCCGAGCGCGGCGAAGTCGGTCAGCATGTGCGCGGCGTCGGCGAGCAGCGCCAGCGAGCCCGAGATCAGGCCGCCGACCACCTCGGCGACCATGAACAGGCCGGTCAGCAGCGCGGCGATGCCGATCCGCCTCTGGTTGGCTCCGGCGGTGTGGCCGGTGAAGCCGTGCGAATGGTTGTGATCGTGGCTCAAGGTAAGGTGTTCCAATCCGGCAGTGTGCCGATGTCCAGCATCTCCAATGTCGTTGGGGCTCGAATTCGTCGATCGGCCGTCAGGAAATATTGGCATTCGGCTTCGATCGCGGATGCGACGTGTATCGCATCCGGTGTCCGACCACCGAACTCAGCGCGCAGTTCAGCGCATCTCCTCAGCACAGTGCGACCTACGGGGACAATGACGATACCATCTCCGGTCGTTAAGAAACCTTCATAGTGTGCGACAAGTTCATGATCCCGGTCTTTGATTGGGAGCACCAACACTTCCGCGAGCGTTACCTCGCTGCTTACGACCATGCCATTACGCGCATGGACACTTCGCAAGAAAGCCTGAACCTCTTCATCGCGATACTCGATCAATCTGATGACGATGTTGGTATCAAGATAAACCGACGGATGGTCCATCAATCCCATTCGTCCCGAAGTTTGCGGATACGGGTCACGGCTTCTGCGACGCTCGTATTCTTGTGCGCTGCGATCCCCCAGTAGCGGAGATATTTCGGCAATTTTTCGGACGAATCGGAGCGTTCCGCCACCTCTTCTACGATGGTGACGGTCAAAAGCGCGTTCGGTGCCAGTCCTTCCCGCATATCGGCTGGAAGATGACCCGTCGGCACATGTTCAATTGTCTTGCGACGAACCTCATTCATTTTTCGCCAATCCTTATCGTCTCATCCGAAACTCTTGCGCGGATCGAAGGCGTCGCGCACCGCCTCGCCGACGAAGACCAGCAGCGAGAGCATCAAGGATATCACGAGGAAGCCGGAAAAGCCGAGCCAGGGCGCCTGCAGGTTGTTCTTGCCCTGGGCCAGCAATTCGCCGAGCGACGGCGAGCCCGGCGGCAGGCCGAAGCCGAGGAAGTCGAGCGAGGTCAGCGTGGTGATCGAGCCGTTGAGGATGAACGGCAGGAAGGTCAGCGTCGCCACCATCGCATTCGGCAGAAGGTGGCGGGTGATGATCGTCCAGTCGCCGACCCCGAGCGCCCGCGCCGCGTTGACATACTCGAAATTGCGCGCCCTGAGAAATTCCGCCCGCACGACGCCGACGAAGGCGACCCAGGAGAACAAAAGCATGATGCCGAGCAGGATCCAGAAGCCGGGCGGCAGGATCGCGGCGATGATCAGCAGAAGATACAGCACCGGGATCGACGACCAGATCTCGATGAAGCGCTGGAACAGAAGGTCGATCCAGCCGCCGAAATAGCCCTGGACGGCGCCGGCCGCGACGCCAATCACCGCCGAGGCGGCGGTCAGGATCAGGCCGAACAGCACGGAGATCCGGAAGCCGTAGATCAGCCGCGCCGCGACATCCCGTGCCTGGTCGTCGGTGCCGAGCCAGTTCATGTTGCCGAAGCTGCAATTCGGGTCGTCGACGCCGAGAGGATAGCGCTGGCAGCGTTCCTCCTTCGAGAAGGTCCAGGAGGGGGCGGAGGGCGCCGGCGTCGGGATCTCGTTGTTGACGCTCTGGAAGGAATAGCGGATCGGCGGCCAGATCGCCCAGCCGTTGGCGGCGATCTCGTCCTGCACGAAGGGGTCGCGATAGTTGGTGACCGGCAGGAAGCCGCCGAACACCTCCTCGGGGTAGTCGACCACGACCGGATAGTAGAACTCGCCCTTGTATTCGACCAACAGCGGCCTGTCGTTGGCGACGAACTCGGCGAACAGCGTGACGATGAAGAGGAAGGCGAAGATCCACAGCGACCAGTAGCCGCGTCGGTTTGCCTTGAAGTTCTGCCAGCGCCGCTGGTTCAGCGGCGACAGGCGCGGTCGCCGGACGAATTCCGACTCCGGCGCCATCTGGGCGATGCCGCTGGTCTGCTCCTCGGCGATGCGAGCGGCCTCGGTCGCAGCATCTGGCTGGTGCCGGTTCTCCTCCAGGCGGTCTTTGAGAGCGTCATCCATATCAGACCTCCCGCTTTTCGAAGTCGATGCGGGGATCGATCCAGGTATAGGTGAGGTCGGAAATCAGCGTCGTCACCAGACCGATCAGGGAAAAGATATAGAGCGTCGCGAAGACCACCGGGTAGTCGCGCTTGTAGATCGATTCAAAGCCGAGCAGGCCGAGACCGTCGAGCGAGAAGATCGTCTCGATCAGCAGCGAGCCGGCGAAGAATGCCGAGATGAACGCGCCGGGAAATCCGGCGACGATGATCAGCATGGCATTGCGAAAGACGTGACCGTAAAGGACGCGCCGCTCCGACAGCCCCTTGGCCCGCGCCGTCGTCACATATTGCTTGCGGATCTCGTCGAGGAACGAGTTCTTGGTGAGCAGCGTCGTCGTGGCGAAGGCCGACAGCGACATCGCGATCAGCGGCAGCGTCAGATGCCAGAAATAGTCGGGGACTGTCCGAGTAGCGCAGTTCGGCAGATCGAAGGCCGGCGACCACGGCGCGCACCAGTCGCCGCGCACGCCGTCCGAGAGAAGGCCGCGCAGCGGGAACCAGTCGTAGAACGAGCCGCCGGCGAACAGCACGATCAGGATCACGGCGAACAGGAAGCCGGGGATCGCATAGGCGACGATGACGACGCCCGACGTCCAGACGTCGAAGGCGGAGCCGTCCTTCAAGGCCTTGCGAATGCCGAGCGGGATCGAAATCAGATAGGATAGAAGCGTGATCCAGATACCGAGCGAGATCGACACCGGCATCTTTTCCAGGATCAGTTCGAGCACCGAGATCGACCGGAAATAGCTCTCGCCGAAATCGAAACGGCTATAGTCCCACAGCATCTTGCCGAAGCGTTCCAGCGGCGGCTTGTCGAAGCCGAATTGTTTTTCTAGCCGGGCGATGAATTCCGGGTCGAGGCCTTGTGCGCCACGGTAACCGGAGTTTTCGCCGCCGCCCTGGCCGCTGCCGAAATCGCCGCCGCCGCCGGAGACGCGGTCGGTGGCGCCGCCGGCCTCACCCTGCAGGCTGGCGATGACCTGTTCGACCGGTCCGCCGGGGGCGAACTGGATGACGGCGAAGGAAATCGCCATGATGCCGATCAGCGTCGGGATCATCAGCAAGATGCGGCGAAGAATATAGGCGCCCATGTGCGGGGAATCGTCTCCGAGATGTCAGGCGAGCCGGCCGATTCGCGACCGAACGACGTGGTTGATCTTGATAGCCCGCCTTGCGGGGATCGCAAAACGCGGCCCCGCCGCGGCGCGACGGGCCGGAATTCTCAGGCGCGGCCGATCGCCTTGGCCTTTTCCTTGTCGAACCACCAAAGGCTTTCCACCGGCCAGCCATAGTCCGGCTTGGTGTCCTTGAAGCCGAAGATGTTCCAGAAGGCCGCGCGGTGAACATTTGCATTGATGTTCGGCAGCCAGTCGAGGCGCCAGCGCAGCACCCGGTCGAGGGCGAGCATCGCCGTCACCAGATCGTCGCGGCTGTTGGCCGAGCCCGCCTTCGCCAGCAGCGCATCAACCGTCTTGCTCGTCATGCCGGGATAATTGTAGGCGCCCGGACGGTCCGCCGCTTCGCTGCCGAAGAACAGCGTGAGACTCTCGCGGGTCGGGGTCGCGCTGAGGCTGAAAGCGGCGAGGATCATGTCGAAGTCGAAGCGGTTCACCCGATCCTGATATTGCGCTGCGTCGACGAGCCGGGTCGAGGCGTCGATGCCGATCATGCGCAACGTTTCCATGAATTTGGCATAGACGCGCTGCTGTTCCTGGCCTTGGGTCATGAACTCCAGGCGAAACGCTTCGCCCGCTTCGTTGACCAGCCGGTTGCCCTGGCGCGTCCAGCCGGCCTCGGCGAAAAGCCCGGTCGCCTCGCGCAGCATCCCCCGATCGCGGCCGCTGCCGTCGCTGACCGGCTGCACCCAAACCTCGCCGAAGACGTCGTCCGGCATTTCGCCCCGCAGCGGTTCCAGCAGCGCAAGCTCTGCCTCCGATGGCTTGCCTTCGGCGACGAATTCCGAGCCCTGGAAGGGCGAGTTGGAATGAATGCGCTGGCCGAACAGAAGGTTCGCGTTGGTCCATTCGAAGTCGAAGCACATGTTGATCGCGTGGCGCACCCGGCTGTCGGCGAAGCGCGTCCGCCGCTGATTGAGCGCCCAGCACTGGAATTTCGGCCGCTCCTCGCCGGGGAACTCCCGTTTCACCACCGCGCCGCTCGTCACCGCCGGAAAATCGTACTCCGTCGCCCAGTCCTTGGTGGTGAACTCCTCGCGGAAGGTGATGATGCCCTTCTTGAACGCTTCCAGCGCCGGCTGCCGGTCGCGGAAGAAATCGATGCGCAGCGTGTCGAAGTGATCGAGACCCCTGGCAAAGGGCAGATCCTTCGCCCAATAGTCGTCGCGCTTGCGATATTCGATGAAGCGGCCGAATTCGGAACGGGCGATCTCGAAGCGGCCGCTGCCGGGGATCGCCTCGCCGCTCACCCGGTCGAATTCCTTATCCTCGAAGAATGCGCGCGGGACGACCGGGATACCGAACGCGTTCAGTGCGTCCTGATAGCTCTGTTCGCCGGAAAAGCCGATCCGAACCGTCCGCGCGTCGTCCGCGACGATCTCGCTCACCGCCCGCAGCACGACTTGCAGGCTGGGATGACCGAGTTCCTTCAGCGTCTCGTAGGTGAAGACGACGTCGTCGGCGGTGACCGGCTCGCCGGTCGAGAACTTGGCCTCCGGCCGCAGCTTGAAGGTGAAGCTGTTGCGATCCTTCGAGACCGTGACGCTCTCGGCGAGGGCACAGTAGATCGCATCGGGCTCGTCGAGCGACGACACCATGAGCGCATCGTAAAGGCTCTCCATGCGCGGCGGCGCGTTGCCCTGCAGCACGAAGGTGTTGAGCGTGTCGAAGGTCGAGGGCGACTGATTGAGGGTCCAGTTCGATACGGCGAGGTTCATCTGGCCGCCCTGCGGCGCCTCGGGACTCGCATAGTCGAAATGGGTGAAGTTCGGGCCGTATTTCAGCTCGCCAAAGGCCGATAGGCCGTGCAGCGGTGTTTCCGTCGCCACCTCGGCGAAGAGCGTTCGCGGCAGGACGGTGGTGGCGCCGGCGGCCAGCGCCAATTGGCCGAAGCGGCGGCGGGTGAGGCGGCTCAGCGCGGTGGCCATCAGTTTGCCGACGCCGTGTCTTTCTCGGCCGCCTTGATCCACCAGGAAAAGGAATCGATGCCGGAATAGGCCGGCTGCTTCTCGGGCATGCCGAACTTGTCCCAATAGGCCAGCCAGTCCTCGGATTTGTACCACTGCGGCACGACATAATATTCCCATAGCATGACCCGATCGAGGGCGCGGGTCGCGGCGACCAGATCGTCTCGGCTCGACGCGTAGACGATGTCATTGATGAGCTGGTCGATCGCCGGGTTTTTGATGCCGGCATAGTTGCGGCTGCCGGGCGCGTCGGCGGCGACCGTGCTCCAGAAGTCGCGCTGCTCGTTGCCGGGCGACAGCGACTGGCGCGGATAGCGCATGCCGACGGCCTCGAAATCGAAATTGTTCATCCGCTCGATATACTGGTTGGTGTCGACGATGCGGACATTGGTCTGGATGCCGAGACGCTTCAATTGGCGCGCGAAGGGCTCCAGCACCCGGTTGTCCGAGGGGTCGTTGCCGAGGAACTCGATGGTGAGGGGGGCGCCCGTCTTGGCGTCGACCAGCGTCGTGCCCTTCAACTCGTAGCCGGCCTCCTTGAGGAGGCCCAGAGCCTCGCGCAGATAATTGCGCGCCGAGGCCGCGTCGCCATAGACCGGCAGCGTGAACTCATCGGTGAAGACCTCGTCGGGAATCTGGCCCTTCAGCGGTTCCAGATACTGCAGCTCACGCTCGCTCGGCAGGCCGGTCTCGGACAGTTCGCTGTTGTCGAAATAGCTGTCGATCCGCTGATACAGGCCGAAGAACAGAGTGCGGTTCATCTCCTCGAAATTATACGCGAGCGTCAGCGCCTTGCGCACCCGCCGGTCCCGGAATTTCGGCAACCGGTTGTTGAACACATAGGCCTGCATCGACTGGACCTGGGAATTGTCGATGGTCTTGCGGATCACCTGGCCGTTCTTGACGGCCGGGAAGTCGTAGCCCTCGGCCCAACGCCGGGAGATGTTCTCCAGCCGCCAATCGTCCAGCCCGCCCTTCTTGAAGGCCTCCCACGCCGCGTTGGCATCGCGCAGGTAGACGTAGCGGATGCTGTTGTAGTTGTAGCGGCCGACACGGGTCGGGTTGTCGGCGCCCCAATAGTCGGGAACACGCTCCCATTCGATCGACTTGCCGGTCGAGACCGCGCCGACCCTGTAGGGGCCCGAACCGAGCGGCTTTTCCAGCGACGGCTCGCCGATGTCGCGCGGTTTGCCGTCAGGACCTGTGCCCTCCCACCAATGCTTCGGCAGGACCGTGAGGTCGCCCATGATGTTGGGCAACTCGCGATTGTTCGCCTGATCGAAGGTGAAGGTGACCTCGCCCTCGCCGGTTTTCTCGGCCTTGGTGACGTTCTTGTAATAGGCCGACCACTGGGGATGCAGCTTCGTCAGCGTCTCGAAGCTCCAGATCACGTCCTCGACGGTGATCGGCTCGCCGTCGTGCCAGCGCGCCTTCGGGTTCAATCGAAAGGTGACGGAGGAAAAGTCGGCCGGGTGGCGCATCGCCTCGGCGATCATCGCATGGGCCGTCCCCGGCTCGTCCGGCGACTGCTCCATCAGCGTATCGTAGAGGATGCCGCCGCCGAAGACGGCAAGGCCGGCCGCCGGCGTGCCGCGCACGACGAAGGGATTGAGGCTGTCGAAGGAGCCGATGGCGACGGAATTGAGCGTGCCACCCTTCGGCGCATCGGAATTGACGTAATCGTAATGCTTGAAGTCGGCGGGGTATTTCGACGGGCCGATCAGCGACGACGAGGTCTGCCACTCCCCGGCTTCCGGGGCGGTCGCCTGACTCTCAACAGCGACCGGAACGGCTTCGCTGCCGGGCGCCGTGACGACCGGGTCGCCGCCCGTCTTCTGGGCAAAGGCCGGAGCCGATCCAAGCGCAAGAGAAACCGCCAGCAGACAGGCGAGACGGGCGGATCGCTTGGGCAGTGGCAAGGGCGGAACCTCCTCGTGGATCGCGAGCGTTGGATCCCACGACAATTCGAACCATTTATGGCCATCGTTCGATGGAAGTCACCTGACCAAATCTTAATGCAGGTCAAGGCTGCCGATAGATGATGCGGTTCTCGACCCCAAAGGCTTTGGCAAACCGGTGACCTCGGTGATGAGGGCATTCGTCCAGCAATGGTCGGGTCGCCAGCAGAACGAATGACAATTTCCGACCCAAGGCGGGGATAGGCGGCGGCCTGAATGCCAGCCGCCCCGTCTACAGTTCGCGCTCGATGGCCTCGAGCAGCCGGAACCGCAGCTTGCCGGGCCCGCTGTTCAGCGAGATGACAAAGCGCACGTCGCCGTGGCTGGAAGTTCTGACGTATCCAGCCAGCGTGCGAACGCCGGAGAAGGTGCCGGTCTTGTACCGGGAGCCGTTCTTGGTGCTGCGCAGCAGTTCGGCATGGGGCGCGAAACGGTCGAGCACCTTGGCGAGGCCTCGTGCGGTGAAGCTGTTGTTGCGGCTGATGCCTGAACCCTCCTCCAGATTTATGGCGTCGGCCAGGCCGTGTTTCGCGAGGTTCTCGCGAGCGACCTGGAGCGACTTCTCAAGGCTGACCGGCCCGCCCAGGCGTTTGGCGCCGATCTCCAGGAAGACCTGGTTGGCGATGTAGTTGTTCGAGCCGATGAGCATCTGTCGCAAGATTTCGGAGAGATCGCGCGACTGGCCGTGCATGTAAACCGGCTCCAGTCCCGCGGGGACGGAGCCGACCGAGATCTCGCCCTCGATGCTGCCGTCGGCGCGCTCGATGAAGGCGGCAAGCAATTCGCCGGCATACCGCACGCTTACCTTGGGATCTTCTTTGGCCAGGCTGATGCGGCTCCGGCCGTTGGGAGCGCGTGCCCGGAACTGGCTAATCGCGAGCGGCGTGATCGGGGTTTGCTCTTCGGCGGAGCGGACGGTCTTGCCGTTTCGGACAGCGTTGATCGTGTTGAAGTTAACCGCGAGCGCCGCGTTCAGCGCGTCATAGGCTTCGTCAGTGTCCTCGATACCCGGAATACGAAGATCGGCGGGGTAATAGCTCGCGTCGATCACGATGCCGGCGAAAGGCTCTGTGCCGGTTTCGGCGAGAAGCTTAGGCGCGAGCAGCGCCAGCTCTTCGGAGACCAGAAACGGGTCGCCGCCACCGCGCACGTAAAGCATTCTGTCGTCGTCCAGGTAGAAGCGGGTCTCGAAGCGGTAGTCGCTGCCCAGAACCTCCATCGCCAGCCACGCCGTGACGAGTTTGGCCACGGAAGCGGGAACGAAGGGTTTGTCGGCATTCTGCGCGACCAACTCGTTACCTTGTTCGTCCAGCACGAGCACCAGGCCCGAAGGCGCGAGGTCAGCGACCTTGTCCTTAAGGTCAGCGAAGGCCGGGACATTCAGCAGGAGCACGGCGAAGGCCGCGGCAAACAGGCGGGACCACATGGCGACTCCAGCTCGGGCTAGCATAGGCGACATGCCCCTACACTAATGGTGCTCAAGCGTTAGGCAAGTTGGTTTGCAGGTTTAAGTGTCAGTCCACAAAGAATTTGAATGATATGAATCGCTTGTGATTCCATGCGGTCGATTTGATTCGACGAGGGCGTGGAAGCGATGTGGACGAAAGCAAATCGCGGGAAATACAATCGGGATGGTCAGCGCTATCCGAGCGATTTGACGGATGCGGAATGGGCGCTGGTCGAGCCTTTGATCCCCCCTGCCAAGCGCGGCGGCCGCAGGCGTGAGGTCGATGTCCGGGAGGTTCTCGACGGCCTGCTTTATGTTCTGAGCACCGGCTGCCAATCGCGGGCCCTGCCGAAGGACCTGCCGCCGAAAAGCACACTGTTCAGCTATTTCGACCTGTGGAACTGGGATGGCACTCTCGGTCGTATTCATAAGGAACTTTACGTGAAATGCCGCGAAGCGATGGGCCGCGAAGCCAGCCCGACGGCGGCCATCATCGACAGCCAGAGCGTCAAAGGCGCTGAAAAAGGGGGCGTCGGATTGACCCGTGCGGGTATGATGCGGGCAAGAAGGTCAAAGGCAGGAAGCGCCATATCCTCGTCGATACGGTAGGTCTTGTGCTGCACGCGCTGGTTCATCCGGCCGACATACAGGATCGCGACGGCGGTGTGTTGGTCCCGCGGACGCTGTTCGGGCGCTATCCGTTCTTGAAGAAACTGTTTGCCGACGGCGGCTATCAGGGACCTGTCTTCGACAAGGGTCAGAAGAAAGCCATGCCCGGACTTGCGACCGCGATCGTCAAGCGATCCGACACAGCCAAGGGTTTTGAGGTTCTGCCGAGACGCTGGGTGGTCGAACGGACGTTCGCATGGCTGGGGCGATGCCGCAGGCTGTCCAAAGACTTCGAGAACCTGTCGCGAAACGCGCTCGTATTCCTCAAACTGGCGTCAATCCGCTTCATGCTGCGAAGGTTCTGTTTGAAATGAATAACTTTCCGGACGAACTCTTAATACAATCGGCTGGGGAAGCCGCCGCAGTGACAGCTGAAGCTGACTGCAAAATTTCAGGCCGAAGGCGAGTCAATAAACCCCCATTGTGCCGCTACGGCTGGCTTGTGCAACATTCTTGACCGAGGTGCGATAGATGATATTGTTACTTTATTCGCACGGCATGATTTCCATCGAACGCGATGTTAATCCCAGCGGCCACGCGGCTGCGATGTGAACGATAAGAGGTGAAGCAGCTCACGGCCATCACGGAGACCCAGCGCTATGTCGGATTCAAAGCAAGCCTTCGAAGCGTACATGCAGCACGTGAGGAAACAGGGCAGTTTCGAGACACTCACCGCAGCTCGCCTTGAGGAACCGCAGCCCGGCGGGTCGACGACGTGGAAGTTCTCGGCCCAGAATTTGCTGGGGATGACTCTGGCCTCTGTGACATTCTTTTTCGACTGGGACGTGTTCGATCCGCCGTGCCGACTGCGGAACGAGCGGTGGGGAATTAAGGACCGGTTCACCGCACCGCTATTCACCATCATCGAGTCAGACGCGGAGTCGACGTCAATCGAAAAAGACGCTGACGAGTGTGAGGAGAACGTCATGGACGGCGTTCGCTTCGACATTCGAGTGACTTTCGAGGGTCCATTAAACAACGTCCCCTATCGCAACTACCTTATCATCTGGGCCGACGGAACATCCGACTGGGGGCCGCGCTAAGAGGAGGGACGCCATGCCGGTCCCCGCAGCGGTAGCCCGAGCCCGTGCGGCTGCGCGGGCGCGCCGGGCACGGCGACGACGCCAACAACGGCGTCGGCGCCAGCGCGAACGCCAACAGCAACGAGAAAGAGCGCGGGAGCGGCGGCGGCGTCAGCGTCGAGACCGACGAGAGCGCGAACGCGGACGAGAGCGTCGCGTCCGGCGCGGACGAAACGTCACTCGGCGTCAACGAGACGAGCGATATCGTGGACGAACGGGACAACAGATCATTGACGAATATAAACAGGGCAGCGTGCTCGAAGAGTTCCCCGCTGATACCAACGGGAGCGAAGGCCGACTCTTCGGGGATTCCCAAGCTGACAGAATTCTGAATCACTGTGGCAAACGGAGGTTTGTCATGGCAGCACCGGTTCCCCTTCG
>NZ_JAYXIH010000064.1:0-14166 GCF_036016755.1 Aurantimonas sp. A3-2-R12
GGGCGATCGCTTCGGTGGAGAGGCGGTCGGGGCCGAGCTCGTCCGCCAGCCGCAATGTCGCTTCCAAAATCTCGGCCTTGCGCTCGGGGGCGGGTTTTCGAACGGCCATAACGGTTCCAAATATTAGTGATGGAGCACTAACTAAACCATGCATGGCTATTTGCCAATCGCGTATCTGCAAGCGGCTGAAAGGGAAGTGTGCGACCGCGCAGGTTAGGCGATAGCCAATAAGGCGGTCGGCGGCGCGCCGCCCATGACGAAGGCAAGGCTCGGATCCGAGGCTCCACGGCTGCCGCCGATGTTTCCTTGATCTCGCCGCGATCACGGCCCGCACAGGCTGACTTAATGGAAGCACCCGCGCAGAACGCCTTCAGCAAGGCTTCGATGATCAGCAGGAGTTCGGTCCGAGCGATCTTGTCGTAGGCTGTCGTCCCGGCGNCACAGGCTGACTTAATGGAAGCACCCGCGCAGAACGCCTTCAGCAAGGCTTCGATGATCAGCAGGAGTTCGGTCCGAGCGATCTTGTCGTAGGCTGTCGTCCCGGCGCCTCGCGCCTCGACCAGCCCATCCGCCCGCTGCCGCATGAGCTGCTACGACATCGGCACCGGGTCGATCGCAAGCTCTTCGCGCGACCGACTCACGGGCTTTTTCCCGTCGGCCAGTGCGCAGAGCACGAGTAGCCGTTACGGATGCGACAGGTGCCCATCAGCTCCGCCGCCTCTTCCGAAGCCTGAATCAAATCATCTACATTCATGATATTGAATTTAAGGAATTTGAATGTTAGATGGAGCACCAGTCGGAAGCGCTTGGATTTCCAGGGGCGCGGGTCTGGCCCGCTGGTTGACAAAGGAAACGAAGATGACGCTCGATCGTGTGGTATTGTCCTTTGCGGGATTGATGGTCCTGCTGTCGGTGGCGCTTGGCGTGTATGTTTCTCCCTACTGGCATTTGTTGACGGTCTTCGTCGGTCTGAACCTGATCCAGTCCTCGTTCACCGGCTTTTGCCCCGCCGCCATCGCGTTTAGAAAACTCGGCGTGAAGCCGGGTTGCGCTTTTTCCTGACGGCTGAGGCGGGCCGCTCGATCGGCCCGTCAGCCAAAATATGTGATGCGGAGACCTTTCATGGAATCCTTGCGGGCCGGAGGGGTCATTGTCCTTGCCGTGGTGATGTTGTGGTCGGCGGCCGGCGCGGCGGAGTTCGTCGTGCGCGCGCAGACGATCGAGGAAACCAAGGCCGTCTTCGGTCAGGTCGAGGCTCGCGACGTGGTGCCCGCCCGGGCCCGCATCGGCGGGACGCTCCGACAGATCTCGGTCGACGAAGGCGCGCAGGTCGAGAAGGGCGAGGAGATTGCGCTTGTCGTGGACGACAAGATCGCGCTTCAGCTTGATGCGGCCGACGCGCAGATCCGGGCGTTGCAATCCCAACTTGGCAGCGTCCAGACAGATCTCAACCGTGCTCAGGAATTGTTGAAGCGTGGGATCTCGCCGCAATCGCGCGTCGATCAGGCCAGTTCCCAAGTGGACGTTTTGACGAACCAGGTCACCGCCGCCGAGGCCGACCGTGCCGTCATCGAGCAGTCCTCGCGCGAAGGTAAGGTTCTCGCGCCGGCATCCGGCCGGATCCTGACGATTCCGGTGACGCCGGGCTCGGTCATCATGGCTGGCGAAGCGGTCGCCCGTGTCGCCGGCGGGGGCTATTTCCTCCGTCTGTCGCTGCCCGAACGCCACGCGGCGGCAATCGTCGAGGGCGACACGGTCAAGGTCGGTCAACGAATGGTGTCGCGTTCAGCCAACGGTCATCCGCCGGAGCTGCGCGAAGGCCGGCTGGTCCAAGTCTATCCGGAAATTGCCGAGGGCAGGGTGCAGGCCGATGTCGAGGTGGAAGGGCTCGGCGATTACTTTGTCGGGGAACGGACTTTGGTCTGGATTCCCGTCGGTCGCCGGGATGCCATTGCCATTCCGCCGGAAGCTGTGACGACCCGCCACGGCGTTGACTATGCCCGCCTGGCCGGCGAACCGGACCCGCTGGATGTGGCCGTGATCCTCGGCGACAGGCTCATGGTCGACGGCAGCGAAAAAATCGAAGTCCTGAGCGGCTTGCGAGAGGGCGACCGGATCTTGCTGCCATGAATCTCGGAATTGCCGGTCGCCTGACCAAGAGCTTCATCGGTTCTCCGTTGACGCCGCTCTTCCTGCTCGCGGCCTTCGCGCTCGGACTGGTCGCGCTGGTTTCCCTTCCGCGCGAGGAAGAGCCTCAAATCTCGGTGCCGATGGTCGACATCCGGGTGCGCGCCGACGGGCTCAAGGCGGAAGATGCGGTCAAGCTTGTCACCGAGCCCTTGGAAACCATCGTCAAGAGCATCAATGGCGTCGAACACGTCTATTCGCAGACTGAGGACGACGGCGCCCTTGTCACCGCGCGGTTCGAGGTCGGCACCAGCGCTGATTCGGCGATCCTGCGCGTTCACGACAAGGTTTTCGCCAATCTCGACCGTATCCCGGTCGGCATCCCGGAACCGCTGATCGTCGGGCGCGGCATCGACGACGTCGCCATCGCCGTCGTTACATTGACGCCGACGGCGGAGGCCGCCGAACGCTGGACCGCCAACGGTCTGACCCGACTCGCCCGCGAACTTCAGGTCGAACTGTCGAAGCTTCCCGATATCGGCCTCACCTACATCGTCGGACAGCAGCCCGAAGAGATCAGGATCGAGCCGGACCCGGAGCGTCTGTCGCTTTATGGGATCACGCTGCAGCAGCTCACCGGGAAGATTCAGGGAGCCAACCGCTCGTTCCAGGCTGGATTGATCCGGGAAGGGGGCCAACAAGAAGTCCTGGTCGCGGGGCAGACGCTGCAGACGCTTCCTGAAATCGGCAATCTTCTGCTCACCGCCCGCGATGGTCGACCTGTCTATGTGCGCGACGTCGCCGATGTGGTGCTCGCCACGGACCCCAACGAGACGCGGGTGACCGCGGTGCGCAGGAGCGGGGAGGATTTGGAGCGCGTCCCGGCGGTCTCGCTGGCGATCGCCAAGCGGGCGGGAACCAATGCCGTGGTCATCGCGGAAGAGATCATCGATCGCCTGGAACAGGTGCGCGGACAGATCTTCCCGGCGGATGTCGAGATGACGATCACGCGCAACTACGGCGAGACGGCCAACGAAAAAGCCAACGAGCTGCTCTTCCATCTCGGCTTGGCGACCCTTTCGATCGTCGTGCTGGTAGCCTTCGCGATCGGCTGGCGCGAGGCGATGGTCGTGGCCATCGTGATCCCGACGACGATCCTGCTCACGCTCTTCGCCTCATGGCTGATGGGCTACACCCTCAACCGCGTCAGTCTTTTCGCGCTGATCTTCTCCATCGGTATTCTGGTCGACGATGCCATCGTGGTCATCGAGAACATCGCCCGCCATTGGTCGATGAAGGACGATCGCGGCCGCGCACAAGCGGCGATCGAAGCGGTGGCCGAGGTCGGAAATCCGACCATCGTGGCGACATTGACGGTGGTGGCGGCGCTTTTGCCGATGCTCTTCGTCTCCGGACTTATGGGCCCTTATATGAGCCCGATTCCCGCCAATGCGTCGGCGGCGATGCTGTTTTCTTTCTTCGTCGCGGTGATGCTGACGCCCTGGCTGATGCTCAAGCTCGGCGGCAAGGGTGGGCACGGCGAATCAAACGTCGGTCACGACGCGATTGGACCTCTCGGCCGCTCCTACATCGCCGTCGCGCGCCCGATCCTGAAGACGCGGGCGCGGTCCTGGCTGTTTCTCATCATCGTGGGCATCGCGACGCTGGCCTCGCTGACGCTGCTTTATACCAAGGACGTCACCGTCAAGCTTCTGCCCTTCGACAACAAGAGCGACCTTCAGGTCGTGGTCGACCTGCCGGAGGGCTCGACGCTCGAGGATACCGACCGGGCATTGCAGGCCATCGTAGAGCGGATGTCGCCGATCCCCGAAGTCGTCTCGTTCCAGACCTATGCCGGAACGTCGGCGCCGTTCAACTTCAACGGTTTGGTCCGGCACTACTATCTGCGGGCGGCGGCGCAGATGGGAGACGTTCAAGTGAACCTTCTTCCCAAGGACGAGCGCGACCGGGCCAGCCACGATGTCGCCCTGGACATTCGCAGCCGCCTCGCCGGACTCGATTTGCCCGAGGGCACGAGCGTGAAGGTCGTGGAGTCGCCGCCCGGCCCGCCGGTGCTCGCCACGCTGCTGGCGGAGATCTATGGCCCCGATGCGCAGACGCGTCGGGCCGTCGCCGCGAAGGTGCGCGAGACCTTCGCGTCGGTGCCGTTCATCGTCGACATTGATGATTCCTACGGCGTTCAGGCGACGCGCGCGCGCGCCAGCATCGATCAGGACAATCTCGAATACTACCGGGTCGAGCAAGGCGATATCTACGACACGATCCGGGCGCTCTATTCCGGCAACACGGTGGGGTATTCGCATCGGGGCGAGGGACGTCAGCCGATCCCGATCCGTATCGGAATGGCGAAGGGCGACCAGCGGCTCGACGAGCGGGCCCTCGCGACGCCCGTCCCCGCCAATGCCTTGCCGGGCGAGCGGGGCATCGTGGAACTCGGCGATGTCGTGGCGATCACGCGCGAGCCCGCGTCTTTCCCGGTATTTCGCCGAAACGGTCGGGCCGCGGAAATGGTAACGGCGGAACTCGCCGGCACGTTCGAAGCCCCGATCTACGGCATGCTGGCCGTGGGGGACGCGATCGAAAAGGCCGATTGGGGCGACCTACCCAAGCCGGTCATCGCGTTCAATGGCCAGCCGGATGACGAGAGCCATCCGACGCTTCTGTGGGACGGAGAGTGGGAGGTCACCTGGGTGACCTTCCGGGACATGGGCGCGGCGTTCATGGTGGCGATTCTCGCCATCTACATTCTCGTCGTCGCCCAGTTCAGCTCCTTCAAGCTGCCACTGGTCATCCTGACGCCGATTCCACTTACGTTCATCGGGATCATGTTCGGCCACTGGTTGTTCGCCGCGCCGTTCTCGGCGACGTCGATGATCGGCTTCATCGCGCTCGCCGGCATCATCGTGCGCAATTCCATTCTGCTGGTCGATTTCATTCGCCACACCCGTCACCCGGATCGCCCGCTCATCGACGTGCTTTTGGAAGCCGGCGCGATTCGCTTCAAGCCGATCCTTTTGACCGCGCTCGCCGCCATGATCGGCGCCGCGGTAATCCTGACCGACCCGATCTTTCAGGGGCTGGCGATATCGCTGCTGTTCGGACTTGCGTCATCCACGGTGCTGACCGTGCTCGTCATACCGGCGATCTACGTGGCGCTGCGGGGCGAGGGCGCGCCCAAGACATCTGTGGAGGATTCCGAGGGGAGCGCGGCGACGCCCGGCTGATGCATCGGTCGAGGACAGGAAGATTGATGTTGACGCCCGCCATCTCACGGATCGTTTGAGTGTCGGCCCAGGCGAACAGGCGCGGAGGATCGCCCTTGGTCCAACGCGCGCTGCAATTTGGCGGAAGCGCCAGGTCAGTCTTTACCCGTGTTCCTTTCGACCAACAGGCCGGCGAAGAGACGTTGGAGCGTGACCAGCAGCTCCGTGATCTGCGGGTTCGCGAGTCTGTACCAGACGGTCGGGCCGTCCCGTCGATAGGCGACCACTCCGGCCGCCCGCATCTTGGCCAGGTGCTGAGAAAGGGCTGATTGCGACAGCCCGACCGTCCGGGCGAGCGCGCTGACGTTCACCTCCCGCTCCTTTACCAACTCGCTGATGATCAGAAGCCGCCGCTCATTCGCGAGGATGCGCAGTAAGTTCCCCGCAGCCGTCGCCTTCTGCTGCGTTGCCGGAATTTCAGAGGGACTATTTTGATTTTTCACGGTGAAACCCATTGGTACCGTGTATGCGCGCAATGGAATTTTACTCCGCGATCGATGTCTGCAATCATCAAATCCGTCGCTCCATTCGCGGTGCCTTGAGATGTTGCCGCGGCCGGCTCCGAATATTCGGAGCTGGCTGCGATCGCCGAAGACGCATCGGCATCCGCTGCCGATATCACGCCTGCCTCAGGCCATCGCCCGGCTGACCCTCACGGGCAGGCCCTGGCGCACGCTGGCGCCGCTGATCGGCTCCAGCCATGTACCGGCGACGCGGCGCGTCGGATCGGCGAAGCCTAGGTCGTTGAGGTTTACTCCGGCTCCGATCCACTCGTTGCCCGGACGCTCCTGTCCGTCGATGACATGGGTGCCGGCGCCCAGCTCGCGGTGGCCGAAGCCGTGCTCGATGCCCAGGCAACCGCGCATGACCCCGTCGCCGACCAGCGCGAGGCCTGTCACCGTGCCCCCGGGGCTTTCGATGCGGATGGTGTCGCCGTGGCTGATCCCCAGCCGGGCGGCATCGTCGCGATGCATCAGGATCGGGTTGTACGGCTTGATCATCCGCAGCCGTTCCAGCCCGATGGCGTAAGGGTTCATCAGGTTCGACTTGTAGGAGAACGCCAGCAAAGGCCAATCGTCCTCGCTATAGACCTCGCGCATGGGGCTGCCGTCGGCCAGTTCGGCCTGCCGGAACTGGGGCACGCCCCGGTGCCGCTGGCCAGTCTGGCTGTCGATCGCGGTGCCCACATCTTCATTGTAGATGCAGAGCGTGCGTTCCCACGGATTGCCCAGGTTCTCGCCATCATGCGCGGCCTTGTAAGGCTGGAAGCGGCCGCCGCGGGAATAGAGATAGGTGACGGCGCCGCGCTCTTCCTCGGGAAGCACAGCGTCGATCTTGGGCAGCAGCAGGTCCAGCCCGCTCAACGCCACATCCTCCTCGCTCGCGTCCGGCAGCCGATCGCCCTGATAGGCGATGTTGGCACCGGCCCGCAGGAAGAAATCCTCGGCGGTTTCGAGAGGCAGCATGGTTCCGTCGGCCGCTGGGATCGCCTCCGCGCCGAAACCGGTCAGCCCCAGCTGTTTCGCCGTGGCAATGAAGAACGTCTCCATGCTCACCGGTTGGCCGCCCTCCGTTTTCTGCTGGCGCGGCTCGACCACCGGCCAACAGGCCGTGGTCATCTTGGTCAGGTTGCCCGACCATGCCCCGGTAAACCCCCAGACCTCGTACATCACCGAATCCGGCACGATGTAGTCGGCATACAGGTTGGTCTCGTTGATGAAGCCGTCCACTGCTACGTACAAACCGAGTTTCTTGGGGTCGGCGAGCTTCTCCTCGATCAGGGTGTGCAACCCGGCCTGACCGTAGATCGGGTTGGCCATGCACCCGATCAGCGCCTTGATCGGATAGGGATAGCCGTCGAGCGCAGAGGACAGGTGCTCGGTCAGCGTCGGTGGCGCAAGCGACCGCCAGGGCGCCGTTGCTGGATAGGGGTTCTCGCCGGCCGCGACCTTGCGCTTGTATTCCGATGATTTCTCGTAGGGAAACCCCGAGCGGGAGAGGAAGAGCCCCTTCGGCTTGCGCATGCCGGGGAAGGTTTTCAGATCATAGCGCGGACCCTTGCCCATGCCGTTGAAACTGCCGCCGCCTTGGGCGGAGCCGCCGGTGTGGTTTATCGACCCGGCCAGCAGATTCAGCATTTGCACGCCGAAGGTGGCGTAGAATCCGGTGCTCGACATCATGCCGCCATGGCTGTCCGAGACCGCACGGCGGCCCGCCGCCTTGAACCGCTCCGCGATGTCGACGATCCGCGCTTCGGGGATGCCGCACTCGGCGGCATAGTCGGCCAGCGAACGCTCCTGGGCGGATTCGAGCAGCAAGGCGAGGCTACTTTTCACCGCGACCGTCGCGCCATCGGGAAAATCGACCCGAGCCGACACGAAAAGGCTCGCCTTGCCGGCCGCATCGGACGACACAAGGCCATCGTCGGCCATGACCATCGCCGCGTCATCGTCGGCCCCCGCTTCGGCCTGTCCAAGGTCGGAGCGGCGCAGGAAGTGTCCCTGCCGCGCATGCCCGTCCTCGACGATCACCAGATGGGTCGCGTTGGTGTGACCCACCTCGCCAGCCGCCTTTGCCGCCTTGCCCGACGGCAGGGCCAGGAAATCGGCGGCATAGCCGTCGTTCTCCAGCAGCCAGCGAATCAGTGCCATCGCCAATGCGGTATCGGTGCCGGGCCGGACTGGAACCCAGTTCGATGACGCTCCTGCCGATTTGGTAACCGAGGCATTCAACGCCGGGTCGACCACGACATAGTCCAGATTGCCGCGCGCCCTGGCTTCGGCGATCAGTCGTCCCTGCCGCTTGAACGGGTTGCCCGCCTGGCTGGGTGCTGTGCCGATGAACAGGCCGAAAGTGGCGCTGGCGAAGTCCGGCTTCGTGTGCGCGTACTTCTTCATGTCGTTCATGACCGCGCCCGAACCCATTCGGAACGCCAGTCCGCAATAGGATCCGTGATGGCCGTAATTGCGGGTGCCGAAAGCGTTGAACACGAATCGCTTGAGCAGAGCCGAACGGCCGTAATCCGTCGCCTCCATCACCAGAAGCTGGTTGGTCTTCGGCCCGTATTCGGGATTGTCCGGATCGATCGGCGTCTCGTAGTCGTTGATCGCGCGCAGGCCCTCCACCGGACCTTCGCCGAACAGATCGCCGCCCTCGCAGATCTCCTCGATCACCTGCTCGAAGGGGACTTGCGTCCACTGGCCGCTGCCGCGCGGCCCGGTGCGTTTCAGGCAGTGGGTTACGCGGTGCGGGCTGGTGATCTGGGCGATCATCGCATTGCCACGCGCGCAGGCCGTCGAGCGGTTTTCCTGTCCCTGGTCCTGCCAGGCGCTGACGCTGCGCAGCGCCTCCTTGACCGGTGTGGCGTGGTCCAGGTGCTGATCCGCCGAGAGCGGATTGTACGGGTTGCCGGTCACGCGCAGAACCTGGCCGGTCTTGTTGTCAATCCGGACGCGAACGCCGCACTTTGTCGTGCAACCATAGCAGGCCGTGAAGGCCATGCGCTGGTCCGGGTTGGGGGTGAGCTCTCCGGTGTCGAGATCGACGCGATATTCCGGTACCGGCGCATTGCCGAAGATCGGATGCTTGGGCTTTTCGCCGGCGCTGCCCGACAGCCCGGCGGCCATCTTTTCCAGCGGTTCGGCATAGCCTGCGGCGAAGGTGGCCGCGCCTCCGGCGGCGACGGCGCCCTGAAGCAGTCTGCGACGTGTCTTATCCATAGCTTGGCTCTCCTTCGATGCCCGAGATCCCGGGTGCCTGTGCGTGGCCGCCGAGGGCGGCGCGCCAGGGCACGAAAAGATTGATGATCAGGACGACGGCCAGCCAAAGGCCGAAGGTGCCGACGATGCCCAGAAGGCCCTGCGACCCGAGCGAGATGCTGTAGTCGTTGTATCCGGCGCTGTTTCGCGCCACGGTCTGCACATCCATCAACACGGTCCAGCGGAACATCCAGGCGACATGAAGCGCCAGGAGGCCGACGATCCAGCGAAAGCCGCGCAGCGGCCGTATGACCACCATCAGGCCGGCGCTGAGGAACAGCAGGACGCCGGCGCCCGCGGCCCAGAAAGCGACGCCTCGCCATTCGGGATTCAGGCGGACCGACTCGAGCGCCGCTGCCACCGACCCTTCGTTCAGCATGAGACCCTGGGCAAACCATCCGGCCGCGGCGAGGCCCGCCAGAACGGTTGTGCCGAGGATCACGGCCAGCATCTGATTGCCGCCGGTCAGATAGCGCAGACCGGAAAAGCGATTGAGGACCAGCACCAGACCCGCGGCGCCGATGACCCCGGTCAGGAGGAACATCGCCGGCAGATATTCCGTGTGCCACAGCGGCCGGCCCTTGAGCACCGCGACCTCGGCCCCGGTATAAAGCATGACCGCCAGCGACATGACGATCGCGGCCAGCCCGGTCAGAACGATTAGCCAGTGCGGACTCTTCCAGCCGCCCAGCGGCGCGATGCGTCCGACGGTGCCCTGCAGTCCGGGCGCGTTGGCCCAGGCTTTCAGCGGCTCGCGCCAGACCAGCCAGGCCAAGACCACCACCAGGCCGACATAAAGCGGCAGGAACAGGCTGCCCAGCGACATCCAGGACCACGGCGTCGGATAGGCGTAGAAATGCCAGAAACGGAGCGGTTGGTGCAGGTCTGCCAGAAGCGACACGGGCGCGACCACGGCGGTGGACATCGCCGCCAGTAATGCCAGCCGCGCCGTCGGCTTCCAGCGATCGTTGCCGAAAATCAGGCCGGGCACGGTCAGCCAGAGCGCGCCGTAGGAAAGCGCGATCAGAAAGAAATACTGCACGGCCCAAGGATACCAGGCGATGCCATAGCGCGGGGCGATCAGCTCAATGCTCAGCGAATTCATAACCCAACTCCTGTCCTTCCTCGCCGCGCACATCCCAAAGTCCCGGAACGGCCTGGGGCCGGTCGACGAACCGCTCGTCCATGCCGAGATAGAAGACATGCGGCCGCGTGTTCTTCTCCGGCTGAAGCACCATCAGCTCGTCTCGATGCGCCTCGATCATCTTGGAAATCTGGCTGTTCGAATCGTTCAGGTCGCCGATGATCCGCGCGCCCCCGACGCAGGATTCGACACAGGCCGGCAACAGCCCGGCCTCCAGTCGATGAGCGCAGAACGTGCATTTGTCTGCGGTCTGAGTCCGCTCGTTGATGAACCTTGCGTCATACGGGCAAGCCTGGACGCAGTAGGCGCAACCCACGCAGCGGTCGCTGTCGACGACGACGATGCCGTCCTCGCGTTGGTACGTGGCCTGAACCGGGCATACCGGCACGCAGGGTGGGTTGTCGCAATGGTTGCACAGGCGCGGCAACATGAATTGGGCCAACTCGCCCGTCTCCACGCTTTCGACCTCGTATTGCGAGACGATCGTGCGGAACTTGCCCAAAGGCGCTTCGTTTTCGATGTGGCACGATACGGTGCAGGCTTGGCAGCCGATGCAGCGGCGCAGGTCGATCAGCATGGCGTAGCGCTTGGCGGGGTCGCCGCCGCGGCGCGGGGGCTGTTCGTTGATCGCAGCGTTGGCCACGCCGGCAAACGGCACGAATGCCGCGCCAGCGCTGATACGCGCGATCTGCCCTAGAAAAAGTCGGCGGGCGTTGTCCATGATGCCTCCGTTCTGATCGCGATTCGCCGACGCTGTTCGACGACTTTCGTCAGACCGTTGGTGCTCCGATGTTGCGACGCACGCTTTGACCTGGATCAAGCGAAATGCGGCCCCTTGCGCCAAGGGTGTTCAGCCGCGAGCGAGTCACTCCAGCGGTAACGTAAATCCTAATATTTCTTTAAAAACCATGTGGATAGCGGCGTTGTGGCCGACGCGAAATCTCATCCGGCAACATACATGATCGAATTGTGCGGCGCCGAGATCGGCATCTCGCAGGCCGAGCCGATCTGGACGAAGTGTCCACTCCTTCCAACCCGGCGTGCCACAGGGGGAGGGCGGCTGACGGGCCGCCCTCCTCGTTTTGCTCGGCGTTGACGCGGGCGTCCGATCAGCTCGAAGGGACGATCACCATCTGGTGGGCCGTGCCCTCGACCTTCACCTCGCTGATCGTGCTCAGGTCGTTGACGTCCAGCACCCAGAACTTGGGCTCCTCGGCGCTGCTGACATAGATCTTGCCTGTTCCTGGGATCGTTCTCAGGTGGTAGGGCGCCGGCGCCAGCTCGGCGAAGCTGACCTCGCCGCTGTCGAGGTCGACGCGACCGATCCGGCCGGTCTCCCGCACTGCGGCGAACAGCGTCTTGCCGTCCTCTGACAAATCGAGGCCATGCAGCATTCCGCCCATCTCGAAGCTGCGGCGAACCGTCATCGTCTCAGGGTCGATCTCGCTGACCGTGCCGTCGCCGTCATTGGTGACGTACAGGGCGCTTTCGTCCGCGGCCATCACCAGGTGCCCGGGATTGGCGCCGGTGGCGACCGTCGGCCCCGCCGTCCAGCCATCGACGGCGATGCGGCTGACGGTGCCGGCGCCGGCATTGCCGACGAACAGCGCCTCGCCATCCTTGCTGAAGATGGCGTAGTTCGGCGTCGCCGCGGTCTTTACCGTCGTGATCAGTTCGAAGTCCTCGAGCCCGATCACCGAGACAGCGTCGGCGTTGATCAGCGTCACCACGGCGAAGCGCCCGTCCGGGCTGACCGTGACGTGATGCACGGCGCCCGGCACGTCGACCTTGCGCAGGATCTCGCCGCTTTTGCGGTCGATGATCGAAACCGTGCTGACGAGCTCGTCGGACGGTTTCGCGGAGGTCTTCTCCGACATCCCGTGGTGCGCCTCATGGTCCTCCTCGGAGACGCCGACAGGCTTTGCGGGCGCCTCTCCCGCCGAACGAGCGGAGAGGCTTCCGGCGATCAGCAGGCGCCCGTCCGGGGTTCCGGCCAGCCCATGCACCGCCTCGGTTCCGGAGATACGGTCGACCTCGGCGTCCGTCGCCGCGTCGATGGCCAGAATCTGGTTCTCCTCGCCGAGCGGTATGTAGACCAACGGCTCCGCATGGACGGAATCGAGGCCAAAGAGCACCATCGCCAGGGCGATCGGTGCGGCGGAGTGGAGGAAGCGTCGGTGGGTTCTCATCATTGTCTCCAGTTTTTTAGGGATTCAGCATTTGCGACGAGAACGGCCGGCGCGGCGCAAACCCCGGCACTGCCGGGGGGCTGCATCGCAAGGCGGCGTCGCGACAGGGAGCCGCGATCGACGCCGGCCGTCCGTAAAAATCAGCTGATCGGGGGGTGGTGAGGCGGGCTTTCCGTCCGTTCCCGGAGCGAGTCGGAGACCGTGGCGATCACCCGGTTCGATCCTTGCGCTCGCAGCAGCGGGCGCTCCGGCGCGACGAAGAAATGCACGCATGGCGCGTGCTGAGGGCACGCGGCGGCGGGGAGAAGGGCTTGCCCGGCATCGGTCTCGCCATCTGTGACGGCTGCGTTCAGGAAACAGCGACCCGTCTCATCTCCGGCGGGTGCGTTCGCCTGGACGGCCGACCAGCCGCATTCGGTCATGGCCATCGGTCCGGCTGCGGCTCCGTGACCGAGGCCCGAGAGCACCAGGGCGAGGACGGCGAGAACGCCGACAAACAGGCTGAACGCCGGTCGACGCGCGTACTGCGTCAGAACCGGACGCCGGTGCTGTCCCGACCGTGCTGTGACCATCCGTAGTTCACCTTTCCCCCACGGGTTCCCTTGGGGCGTGATGCGCGTCAAGTGCCGTCTTCCAGCAGGCTGAGCGCGCCTTTGAAGTCCTTCGGATTGCCCTTGCGCACCGGTATGGTCGCCTTGTGTTTGTGTCGGCTCACTATTTCTCCCCCGCCGTCTGCCAGTCAATTCCGGCATCGCCGAAAGGCAAGACAACGCCGCTCGGACTCTCCCTGACGTTGCTCACCCGGGAGACGCTGACGGCGGAGGAATTCGCGCCGCCGCAAAGAGGCCGGTAAATCGCGGCGGGTTCGCCCGGCGTCGCGCGGTCGCCGAAGGCCGCGGTGAAGGCCCTCAAGGCAAACGGATCATAGCCGGCTCGACGAGCGGTCCGAGGGAGGCGCCGAGGTCTTTGCGGCATTTCCGGTGGCGGACCGACTGCAGGTGCTGGCGCCGAACAGGGCGTAGGCGGGACAGAACCGGATGAGCGCAGTGAGGACGAGGATCGCGGCGACGGCATAGGCCACCCACGACCAAGGCGATACCAGCGACGCATAGGCATAGGTGGCGAGCGCAATGCCGAAAAGGATTCGGATAACACGGTCGGCGGCGCCGACATTGGCGGTACTGAACATGGAAAGACCTCCTGCTTGGGTTGAGGTCGGGCGAGCCCATTGTGCCATCGGGTACGGTGCCCGCCGATTGATCAGATTTCGTTGATCGGCACCTACAGATACCGTTTTCCGGACGCGTCCGGCTTGCCTGTCGCGGGAATGAACCGGCCCGATCGCGAAGGCCGCGCGTGGGCCTTGCCCGGCTTTGACGGTTGCCCGGATTGCGGATTGATCTGTCGGGTCATCGCGTTCGCCTCATCGGTCGATGGTGCACATTCGCAGGGCGAAACCGACGCGACATTGATCTGGATCAGTGAAGTTGTCGATGATCATCCGCATTCGAGTGGCGGCCGATCTCGCCCAGGATTTCTACGAGATTGCGCTGAGCGTGATCGCGAGCGCATATCGTCATGCACCGATCTCCAGAAGAGCCCGTCGTCGCAGAATGCGGATATCGCGTGAATCGACCAGCTCGATGAGCCGCTGTTCCTTGAGC
>NZ_JAYXIH010000065.1:0-12131 GCF_036016755.1 Aurantimonas sp. A3-2-R12
AGCTCGACCGCACCAGTCAGCGCCAATACCAGGCGGGCGACATGGCGGACTACAAGGCCACCCGGTCGGCAATGGGCGACATGGCCAAGAGCCTCGAACGCGATCCGCAACTTGAATCCCTGCTCGCCAACCGCAAGGCCGCGCTCGGCATCGACACGGAGGCTGGCCGCCGACTCGGTGCGGCCCTCGCCCTCTCTCACGGTCTCGACCTCGGGAGAGGAAGGGGGATCGGGATATGAGAACCGTCCTATGTGCCGCCGTTTCCATCCGGCGCCGCGACGATTCCCCGGACCCTCTTGCGCCCCGGCAAGGGCCTGTCCTGACTGGACAAAGAGCCGTCAGAAACCGCCAGCCGGAGGCATCGCATCCATGCCCGCGCCAGACCGTATCGTCCGCCTGAATACCGTCCTCGCCCGGACGGGCCTGTCCCGCTCCACCATCTATCGAAAGATCGCTGAGAGTACGTTCCCCGTGCAGCTCAGGATCAGCATCAACGGCGCCGGATGGCGGGAATCCGACATCGATCGCTGGATCGAAGATCCCGTATCGTGGAGGCCGGAGGAAGAGGCCGGTGATGGCCGATAAGGCCGGATGCGCGAGGTGGCGGGACGATAGCACGGGCTGTATCATGCAATCCAATTTCCTGTGGAAAACGGAATCGAACCGCCGGTATGATTTTAGATTGGGTAATTTTGCGGGTACCTGGCGTTATCCGCACTGCATATTTATCAAGTAAATCAAATTGATATGCCATAAGTTCGATTCCGGCCAGGGCACCAATGTTCCGGCGCTGTTCTGGACGACATGACCACATCATCATCCTATGCTGATCTTTATGCCAGCTTCCGCTGGAATCTGCCGGACCGCTTCAACATCGCGGCGGCCTGCTCCGATGTCTGGGCGGCGCGCGAGCCGGACCGGATCTGCCTGATCGAGGACCGGGGCGGTGACGCGGCGCAAACGCTGACCTATACTGAACTTTCGCGTCGCTCCGTGCGGCTGGCGGCCGGTTTCGCGGCGCGGGGCGTTGGGCGCGGCGACCGGGTCGCGATCGTGCTGCCGCAAAGCTTCGAGGCGGCGATCGCGCATCTGGCGGTCTATCGCCTCGGCGCCATCGCCGTGCCGCTGGCGCTACGTTTCGGACCGGAGGCGCTCGGCTTTCGCCTGCAGGCATCGGGCGCGCGCATGGTGGTGACCGACACCGCCGGGCTTGCCACGCTTGCCGCTATCGATAGGCCGCTGCCGGATCTCGCCGAGATCGTCGCGGTCGGGACGGAAAAGCCCGGCGTTCTCGACTTTGCCGAGCTTGAAGCCCAAGCAGGCCTGGACGCCGCGACCGCCGACACGACGCCAGACGATCCGTCGATGATCATCTTCACCTCCGGCACCACCGGGCCGCCGAAGGGCGCACTGCACGGCCATCGCGTGCTGCTCGGGCATCTGCCGGGCATGCGCTTCCACCATGAAGGCTTTCCCAAACCCGGAGACCGTCTGTGGACGCCGTCGGACTGGGCCTGGGCCGGCGGTCTGCTCAACGCGCTCTTGCCTTCGCTTTTCCTCGGCGTGCCGGTCGTTTTCACCATGGCGCGGTTCGAGGCCGGAGAGGCCTTCGCGCTGATGGCGCGGCAGAAGGTCCGCAACGCCTTCCTGCCCGCGACGGCGCTGCGCATGATGAAGGGCGCCGCCAGCCCGGACGCGGTCGCCGGCCTCGACCTTCGCACCATCGGCTCGGCCGGCGAGTCGCTGCCGCGCGACACGTTCCTGTGGGCGCAGGAGGCGCTAGGGCTGACGGTGAACGAGTTCTACGGCCAGACCGAATGCAACATGGTACTCGGATCGTCGGCGGCTTATGGCGTGTCGCGCGCCGGCGCGATCGGCAAGCCCGTGCCCGGCCACCGCGTCGCCATTCTCGATCCGGACGGGCGCGAGGTGGCACGCGGCAAGACCGGGACGATCGGGATCAAGGCGCCCGATCCGGTGATGTTTCTCGGCTATTGGCTGGACCCGACGGCGACGGCGTCAAAGTTTTCCGGCGACTGGCTGACGACCGGCGACCAGGGCGTCATGGACGACGACGGCTATGTCACCTTCTTCGGGCGCGACGACGACGTCATCACCTCGGCGGGCTATCGGATCGGTCCGGGCGAGATCGAGGATTGCCTGATGACCCATCCGGGGGTTGCCCTTGCCGCCGTCGTCGGCAAGCCGGACGCGATGCGCACCGAAATCGTCAAGGCCTATGTCGTGCCAGCCGACGGATTTGCGCCGGATGCCGCACTCGCGGCCTCGGTCCAGCGCTTCGTGCGCGAGCGGCTGTCGGCCCATGAATATCCGCGCGAAGTCGCCTTCGTCGGCGAGATGCCGCTGACGACGAGCGGCAAGATCGTCCGCCGGGTGTTTCGGGAACAGGCGAAGCAGGAAGCCGGGTTGGAGACGTCGGAAAGCACAAATTTCCACGACGCCTGCCGCGCGGGATAGGCCCCTCTATGAAAAGGACAGCATGGCCCGCAGCCGCTCGCGCATCAGGCGGGCGAAGTTGCGCGAGCGGCGCATCGACGAAAGGCCTTTCGCCGCCGCTTCGACGCGCCGCGCGCCATTCGGATTCAGCCCGAGAACGATGGTCGCGATCTCGATCCGGTCGGACCAGAATCGATTCATGACGAAATGGTCCGGCATGGCGCAGGAATCGGCGCGCTTGACGGCTGGATCCGCCAGCAAGGCGCGGGTCGCTTCGGCAACGATCTGCTGCCCCGGCGAGGCGGCAGCGAAGGCCTCGTCATAAGCGCTTTTCCAGGTGTAGGCTTCGCCACGATCAACGAAGGCGACAAGGCTGGCCACCGTCCGCGTCCCCACTTTGAGCGTGAAGACGCGCACCCGTCCGTCGGCGGCCAGAGCATTGACCGCTTCGCGGGCGAAAGCCGCGCGATAGCGGTCCGTGATCAGGGCACTGCGCTGCCGGCCCTTCCAGCCGCTGGCCTCCAGAACGAAAAAATCCTCCAGCGCCAGTTGGACATCCGCCTTCGTGCGGGCGACGTCGAAACTGACCTGACCGGTGGCTTCGAGCAGACGGCGCTGACGTGCGAGTTCGCGCCGGCGCCGGCCCGAAAGAGCCGACAGGTTGTGAGGTTCGCCGTCGGCGTCCTTGAGCAGCGCCGCACGCGTAAAACCGTTGACGCAGGTGGCCGGCAAGCCGCGTTCCTTCGCTACCGCCAGAAGGGTCGTCGCCATCGCTCCATCGATGCGGACATCCGGCAGGACGAGGACATCGGGCAGGGCGAATTCAGGCCTTGCGATGGTTTCGAGAAAGCTCGCCAGCGTGTCGGCCGGATCGTCGCCATCGACGGGCAGCGTGCCCAGCGGACCGAACGGATGCGTCCAGGCGCGGATCGTCGCGGGCCCGCCGACGGACGCCGACCGTTCCAGCGAAAACGGCATCAAAAGCCTTAACCTGCTGCGAGAGCCGGCTTCGTCGCGAACCACCATGAGCCGGACCTTGCGTTCGTCGAGTCGCGGCATGGCCGGCACGAGAAACTGCGGATCGAAGAAGACGTTCGGCTCGATCGCCCGGCGGGACAGATGCGACAGTTCCTCGACCAGACCGAACGCGGCCATCGGGGCATAGATGGAGAAGTGGCGGATAGTATCGCCGCGCGAAACGGCGATGTCGCGCTCCGGATCGTGGACGAGCTCAGCTCCGCCGGCCAGCGCAATCTCGGGAGCGGCCAGAGGCGGAACGAACAACTCGTCGACTAGAGGCTTGGCTGCCATAACTCGATGATCCAAATGCAGTCATTCGACGCGATTTGCGCTTCTCACGCACGAATCCGATCGGTTCTCCTGCAAAGGATTAGCGCCATAGCCTTAAGAATCAGTCGCCGCTAAGGGCTGGCGGGGGAATTTACCCGGCGAACCCGCCATCCGCGAGAAATTGCCGTTCGGATTCGCTCGATTCCCGACCGAGAATTAGGTTGCGGTGGGGAAAACGTCCGAACCGGGCGATGATGTCGCGATGTTCCCTGGCGAAAGCGACATTGCTCTCGTCGCCGATCTCACCCATCCACGCGACGCAAGCATCCTGATCCGCCAGAATCTCCGAATGCATCATCGGCATGGCGAGAAACTGGTTCACGTCCTCCGCGACCGTTCGATGGTCGCCGCGGGCGAGTGCCTCTCGGGCGATTTCCAGCGCCTGGTCGTCCGTCGCGAAGGCTTTTGGCGTGTTCCGGAACATGTTGCGAGGAAACTGGTCGAGGAGGATCACGAGCGCCAGCGCTCCCGTCGGATCGCTCCGCCACGCCTGGAGTTCGCCGCGGACCGCCTGTTCGTAGATGTCGCCGAAGCGCCGCAGGATGGTCTCGTCGAATTCGGCGTCCTTGCCGAACCATCGCTCCGGACCGGCCTCGCGCCAGAAATCGACGATGGTCTGGGGATCGATCGAGACGGTACTCATGGAGGACTCCCTTGGGCAAGCAAGGCGGCAGGCGTGCCGCCGGAAGCGATCCGGTCAGCGGAAGCGATGTCCCGGCACCGCCAGCGGGTTGGCTTCGAGGGCGGCCCGGTCGGGCGCATCAGTACGAACCCCGCCTGTGAAGGCAGCGAAGAGATCACGGACATAGGTTTCTGGAAGCGCTTCGCCGATCAGGACGATCCGCGTTTCCCGGTTCGCGCCGGCCGGCCACGCGGGAAGCTGCGCGGGCGGGTGCAAATAGCCCTGCACGCCGTGCAGCACGACCGGGCGCTCCGGGTATTCGCGCGTATAAACCAGCGCTTTCATGCGCAGGATGCGCTGGCCCTGGGTCGCGCGCAGAAGATCGAGAAACCCGTCGATGGAGTCCCAGGCCACCGGTTCGCGGCACACGATCGAGAACGAGCGCACCGCGCCGTGGTGGTCGTGCCCGTGGTGATGATGTGGGAAGGCGCTATCATCGGCGCCGTGAGCATCGTCGCGGGCTGCCGAAGGGCGAAGTTCGGCGCCGGATTCCAGGCCCAGCCATCGGTAGGGATCGGCGGTGCCAGAAGCTGGATCGTAGACGCCGCAATTGAGCAGGCGCGACGCCAGCGCGCGCCCGTCGCCCGCGTCGATGACCGGCGCACGCGAATTCAGCGCGGCGATAGTCGCGTCCGGGGACTCGGCTCCGGTCTCCGACGCCAGATCGGACTTGGTGAGGACAATTCGGTCGGCGACCGCCACTTGCCGCTGTGCCTCTTCCCGCTCGGCCAGGTTCCGGGCGCCGGCCAGCCGGTCGACCACCGCGACGACCCCGTCCAGCGCATAGGTTTCCAAAAGGCCCGGATGGGTCATCAGCGAGGCGAGGATGGGAACCGGGTCGGCGAGACCGGTGGTCTCGATGATCACCCGCTCCAGCGCCGAATCACCGCTGGGGCGCGGGCGCGTCGCCAGCGTGATGAGGGTTTCGACGAGTTCGCCGCGCACGCTGCAGCAAAGGCAGCCATCCGATAATTCGATGACCCCGTCGCTCGACGCCGTCTCGACGAGGAGCTGGTCGATCCCGGCCTCGCCGAACTCGTTGACGACGACAGCCGTATTGGTCACGGCCGTCTCGCGAAGCAGACGGTTGAGCAGCGTCGTCTTGCCGGACCCGAGAAACCCGGTGAGGATGGTCAGCCGGATCGGTCGCCGCGCCTTGTCGAAAACCGAGGCGGTCAAGACGAATGCATCAACGGAGCGCCGCCGGCTGACGCGCCAGGCCGGTTGCCGGATCGTCACGGTAAATTCCGAACCGCGAGGTTTTGCCGCCCACCGGGCCGGGATCGATCGACACGGTCATGTCCGCGGCTTCGGCGGGCGCCGCGTCCAGGGGCGGTGGTTCGTTCTCGTCACCGCCCACCACCTGATCGAAGACGCCGACATCGGCGGCCACGACGGGCGGCACAAGGGCGTTTACGGATTCGGGCAACGTTAAGGCGACATCCTCCGACCGACTGGGCCGTGGCGTGGGCAGCGGGATGCCATAGGCCGATATCAAGGAGATGCCCGGCTCGGCGATGGCGTTGCCGGCTGCTCCGCCAAGACCGACCTGAAGCGCAACGGGCGAACGATTCATCTCGTGAAGATACGGTGAGCCGTAGGTCTCCTCGCGCTCCTTTTCCTCGACCCGCTCGTTGGCGCGGGCCGAGCGGCCCTTGGACGAACAGATGTAGCCGCTGACATCGAGCGGTTCGCCACTCGCTGTCGGCAATTCGTCGATAGTGGTGTCGATTTTCGCGAGATCGGCCTTGAAACCGGCCTCCAGGATCTCGGCGGCGTTACGTTCACGCTCGATGGTGCCGTTGGCGCCGATGACGACGGCGACGAGCGTGCTAGCGCCGCGTGTCGCCGACGACACCAGATTGAACCCGGATGCGCAGATATAGCCGGTCTTCATGCCGTCGGCCCCGTCGAAGCGGCCGAGTAGCTTGTTGCCGTTGTTCATGACCCTCTTGCCGTTGGAAATCGCCTCGGTGTTGAAAAAGTCCGAGAACGCAGGGAACTCCCGGCGAATGGCGACGCCGAGAATGGCCAAGTCCTTGGCGCTGGAATATTGCCCGTCGCCGGGCAGGCCGTTGGGATTGATGAAACGCGTATCCAGCATCCCGAGCCGCTTCGCCGTGTCGTTCATCATGGCGACGAAATTTTCCATCGATCCGTCGCCGATCGTCTGCCCGATGGCGTAGGCGACGTCGTTTGCCGACTTGACCAGCATCATGCGCAAGGCGTTGTCGAGTCGGATGACCGAGCCGGGCTGATAGCCCATCTTGCTGGGCGGCTCAGCCGCCGCGCGGCGGGTCATGACCACCGGCGTGTCCAGCGCCGCGCGCTCGTCGCGCAGCGCTTTCAGCGCGAGGTAGGCGGTCATCAGCTTGGTCGTCGAAGCGGGATAACGGCGCTCGGTCGCGCGATCCTGTGACAGCACTTTCCCGGTCTCGACATCGACGACGATCGACGCCATCGGCTGCGCGGTATCTTCGGCGGCCATCGCGCGCGAATCGCGGCCCGCGATCGGCATCACGCCGAGCAACGCCACAGCGAGGCAGGCCGCGGTCAAAAATTGAAAATGACGGGAGGCAAGCGTCTTCACGCTGGATTCCTTCATTGATTGCGGTCAGTCTGCGCACTTTGCTGAACCTGAACGATTCAACGGGGCGCTTAGCTCCAAGCTGTGACGCAAGCATGGCGTGTTACAGTTGCCGCCGATGAATGCGCCAGGATTCTAGCCTGCATCAGGAAAACCGGAAAGTATCGATGCCTGTCAATAACCGAATTGCCGAAACGCAGACCGAGATCGCGGGATGGCGCCAGCATCTCCACGCCCGGCCGGAAATTCTCTACGACGTGTTCGAGACGGCGGATTTCGTCGCCGGGAAGCTGCGCGCGTTCGGCTGCGACGAGGTCGTGACCGGGATCGGCAAGACCGGCGTCGTCGCGCTGGTGCATGGCCGCGGCGGCGCCGGTGGCCCGATGATCGGGCTGAGGGCCGACATGGACGCGCTGCCGATCGTGGAGGAAACCGGCCTCGAATATGCATCCCAGACCCCCGGGGCCATGCACGCCTGCGGTCATGACGGCCACATGGCGATGCTTCTGGGCGCGACCCGCAGCCTCTGCGAGACGCGCGCCTTCGACGGCACGGTGGCGGTGATCTTCCAGCCCGCCGAGGAAGGCGGGGCCGGCGGCAAGGCGATGATCGACGACGGTCTCTTCCGGCGTTTTCCGATCGCCAAGATCTACGGCATGCACAATCTGCCGGGGATGCCGGTCGGCCAGTTCGGCATGCGCCATGGCGCGACCATGGCCTCGACCGACGAATTCGTCATCACGATCGAGGGGCGCGGCGGACACGCCGCCCTGCCCCATCGCACGATCGACCCGATTCTCATCGGCGCAGCACTTGTGCAGGGGCTCCAGGCGATCGCCGCCCGCAACGCCGACCCGTTGAAATCGATGGTCGTTTCGGTGACGCAGTTTCACGCCGGCTTCGCCCACAACATCATACCAGACACGGCGATCGTGTCCGGCACGGTGCGTGCGCTCGAAAAGGGCCTGAGAGATTTCGCCGAGCAGCGCATCCACGAGATCGCGGGCGGCATTTGTGCCGCGCACGGCGCCACCGCCGCGATTGCCTACGATCGCAATTACCCGATTACGGTGAATGATTCGGCGGAGGCGGATTTCTGCGCCGATATCGCCCGAGAGATCGTCGGCGCGGACAATGTCAATGCCGACGCTGAGCCGATGATGGCCGGCGAGGATTTCTCCTACATGCTGGAGGAAAAGCCGGGGGCCTATGTGTTCATCGGCAACGGCAACAGCGCCAGCCTCCACAATCCCGCCTACGATTTCGCCGACACGGCGATCGCATTCGGCGCAAGCTACTGGCAGCGCCTGGCCGAACGGGCGCTCGATCGGCTGTGAGGCGGCCTCGCCGTCACGGCTACGATGTTTGTCGGCCCTGCGCCGGACCGACGTGCTAGCTATGGCGCCACAGGCTGCGAAGGCACGGCCGACGCAGAGGTTCGCAGTGTTGCGGGGAGAATCGACCATTGGCGGATGCGGCACAGAGGGTTCTGATACGGCGCCTCGATCTAGTGGCCGATCTCAATGACGATGACCGGGAGGCGCTGGCCCGGCTGCCAATCCTGGTCAGGGAGGTGGGTGCGGGGGTCGATATCGTCAGCGAAGGTCAGCACGTCACGCAATGCTGCATCCTGATCGACGGTTTTACGCACCGTTATCGCCACACCTTCGAGGGCAAGCGGCAGATCATTGCGTTTCACGTCCCGGGGGACATTCCCGACCTCCACAGCCTGCATATCAACATCATGGACCACAGCTTCGCGGCGACAACGCGATCGCTGATCGGCTTCGTATCGCATGAGGCCGTCTGGTCGCTGTGCGTGTCACATCCGAACATCGCGGCGGCGCTATGGCTTGAGACGTTGATCGACGGCGCGATCTTCCGTGAATGGATCGTGGGACTGGGTCGCCTGTCTGGCACAAGCCGTACGGCACATCTTCTATGCGAACTCGCGATGCGGTTGCGATCCGTGGGGCTGTCACCCGAAAACGTCTACCGTATTCCGCTGACCCAGCATGAACTGGCCGACGCGCTTGGCCTGACCGTCGTGACGGTCAATCGCGTGCTGCAGGAACTCAAACTCAAAGGGCTGATCGAGCGCGAGCGCTCACGCATGGTGATCAAGAACTGGCCGGCCCTGGCACGGATCGGCGAGTTCAACGCCGATTATCTTCACTTTCGTATAGGTGTCGACATGGCCAGTGGAGACCTGCCCGCGACCTGACATGCCACGGGATGTCCCCTACCGCTGACGGAAACGGCCCTCCCAGATACGGGGCGCTTGGGGCACAGGAGACCACGGCCGGTCATGGGCGGCGGAACGATTCGCCTGATTCGCAGGCGGTCGCGATGCTGCGCCGCACGAAGAACGCTTAAACGCCCAAAAACCTTGAATTTTTCGCCAGAACAGTGTAGTGTGGAAAAACAGTCGGGCGTTGTGGCCGCGAGGTCACGCCATCTCGCCCCGTGGGTCTTTCCGAAAGGTCGCTCCCTCATCCTCTTGAACACCACGGCTGCGCAACACCGGATGGTTTGCGCGGAACCCGTGAGGATGCGAACGACCTGAACCCAACGACTGCGGTCCGATCGGTTTCCGAAGGACCCGTGCAATCGGCGGCGCCAGCGTCGTCACCCGTGTCTAGCCGCTGGCGTGGCCAGGCACAACAGGGAGTTATAAAAAGCGTATGAGCAGTCAGAAGAAGACATTAACCCGCCAGGGCTTCAAGACCGGCGAGAGCATCGTCTATCCGGCTCACGGCGTGGGCCAGATCGTCGCAATCGAGGAGCAGGAAGTCGCGGGCATGAAGCTCGAGCTGTTCGTCATCGACTTCGAGAAAGACAAGATGCGCCTGAAGGTGCCGGTCGCCAAGGCCGAGTCTGTGGGCATGCGCAAACTCTCCGAAACGGATTTCGTCGAGCGTTCGCTGAAGGTCGTGCAGGGACGCGCCCGGGTCAAGAAGACCATGTGGAGCCGTCGTGCCCAAGAATACGATGCGAAGATCAATTCCGGCGATTTGATTCAGATCGCCGAAGTGGTGCGTGATCTTTACCGCGCGGAGAGCCAGCCGGAGCAGTCCTACTCCGAACGCCAGCTCTACGAGGCTGCGCTCGGCCGAATGGCGCGCGAACTCGCCGCCGTCAACGAGGTGTCCGAGACGGAAGCGGTTCGCCTGATCGAGACCAACCTCAACAAGGGTCCGAAGCGTCTCAGCAAGGCGGAAGCAGAAGCCGAAGCAGAAGCCGAAGCGAACGAGGCCGTTTCCGACGCCAATGGAGAGGCCACCGCGGCCACGCCGGCGACCGACAACAGTGAGACCGAACAGGTAAAAGCCGCCTGACACGCGATCGATTGGCCTGATCTCGGCGCAACGAAAGTTGCGCCGTCAAGCTCCTGTCCGACATCCAATGAGGCCGGCCGCTCGAACAGAGGGCCGGCCTCATTCGTTCCCGCGGCTGGGCACGCGCCTTCGACAAGCCTGCTGCGTGGTCCGTTGTCGCCCGGAAGGAAGATTTTCGTGATNAACAGAGGGCCGGCCTCATTCGTTCCCGCGGCTGGGCACGCGCCTTCGACAAGCCTGCTGCGTGGTCCGTTGTCGCCCGGAAGGAAGATTTTCGTGATGGCGGCTTGTCAGCGACCGCCCGATTGCGCATGATGGATTGAGGCTCATCATGATTTGCGACCTCGGATCGCGCCTGATCTTGCCCTAAGACCTTTCCCCTCTACATTCCCCTAAAAAGTTTTCCCCTCCGGGAACGTTTGCGGGTGATGTGCGTTTTGCACAGACCAGGCGCGGATTCCCAAACAGCTTCGCGCAACAGGCTCAAGAGCCTCGAAAGCTTGACTGGAGGGTAAAAAATGAAATCCCAATCCGCTGGCCGCACCTTGATCCGCGCAGCGATGTCCGCGCCCTACCTCCAACGGGAGGAAGAGTACGATCTCGCCGTCCGCTGGAAAGAGCAGCACGATCAGGAAGCGCTTCACAAGATTACGTCCGCCCACATGCGGCTGGTCATCTCCATGGCCTCGAAATTTCGGCACTTCGGACTCGCCATGAGCGACCTCATCCAGGAAGGCCATGTCGGCCTCCTGGAGGCGGCCGCGCGCTTCGAGCCAGAACGCGAGGTCCGGTTTTCGACCTATGCCACATGGTGGATCCGCGCCTCGATCCAGGACTACATCCTGCGCAACTGGTCGATCGTCCGTGGCGGCACCTCGTCGGCGCAAAAGGCGCTCTTCTTCAACCTTCGCCGGTTGCGCGCACGGTTGAGCCAAGGCTCCGAGAGCCTGACTGGCGTGGCCATGTACCGCGAGATCGCGACGGCGCTGAAGGTTTCGGAAGGCGACGTGGCCTTGATGGATTCCCGCCTCTCCGGGCCGGATTCCTCACTCAACGCGCCGTTGATGGAGGACGAGTCGGGCAGCGCCGATCGGCAGGACTTCCTGGTGTCCAACGACCCCCTGCCCGATCAAATGGTTTCCGACTCGATCGACGACGAGCGCCGCGTCACCTGGCTGAACAGCGCCCTGAATGTCCTGTCCGACCGTGAGTTGAAGATTATTCGCGAGCGCCGCCTGCAGGATGATGGTGCCACGCTGGAAGCGCTCGGCCTCAAGCTCGGAATTTCCAAGGAGCGGGTGCGGCAGATCGAGACGCGGGCGCTGGAGAAGCTGAGGGCTGCGTTGCTGGAGACGAATGCGGATCGGGCCGCTTACGTCAGCTGAGTCAGCCCACCTGACAAGACGTGCCGCTGGGCCGCCGGAAGGTGGCCCTTTGGTTTTTTGGGGACGCAGTTCCGGCGTCGGCGCGAGGCTGGCCACGCCATCTACGGCTTGTGGCAAGCGGTAACAACGCCAGACGGCCTCGGCGGGCGTGTACAGCGCCACGGCCGGGACGCGCCATAGGCGGCGCGGGACGGGACAACAATTGCCGCGCCTCTGCGTTTGCGGCTAGAGCGTCAGGCGATTAATCTGCAACATAGCCAGCGGCCTTGAGGTAGTTCCAACATTCTTCGGGCTCGAACAGGTCGCAGATGTTGCCGACTGCACGCCAGAGA